>CAZZHF010000053.1:0-12029 GCA_964653545.1 uncultured Gammaproteobacteria bacterium
AAAGGCTCCATGTACGGCAGCGCCAACTTCAAGGTCGACTTCCCGATGCTGCTGGACCTGTACAAGGCCGGCAAGCTGGATCTGGACCACATGGTGACGCGCACCTACACCATCGACGAGGCCGGGCAGGCATTCGCGGACCTGGAAGCCGGACGCAATGCGCGTGGGGTGATTGTGTTTGATTGAGTGCGGGGACTGTGGGAATGCAGTGCAAGGAAAGCCGGGCGATGACCTCGCACCCGGCACGCACAACAGCATCCTGAAGCAAGCGTGCCTGAAGTAGAGAGGCAATATGCGATATGCCGTCGTAATCGAGCAGGCCGAGGGCAACTTCTGCGCCTACGTGCCAGACCTGCCAGGCTGCGTTGCCGCAGGGGCAACTGTTGCCGAGGCTGAGGCGGAAATTCGGGATGCGATCGAGTTCCACCTCGAAGGTATGCGCGAAGATGGCCTTCCTATCCCTGCACCTTCCAGCCGGGTCGAGTATGTCGAGGTGGTGGCATGACAAGTACCCACGCCGCGAATACGGCGCAATGCGCTGCGCTTATTGCGCCCTACGCTGGCTTGGCCCTCTTCACGGAGTGGTCCATCATCCGTCTGGCGGGCCAAGCACCACACCGGCGCTCGCGGCTCAGCTCAAACGTTAGATGACAACACAATGAGTGTCTCCAGCGAATTCAACGCGATAGCGAAGCTAGCGGAAGCATATGATAAGAATCCAATCTTGAAAGCGCTTTTATCTCTCGTTCCTGGCTGGAGTGCATCCGACATCTTAATGCACGCTCGTGCGGATGAAATTCGCGCTGCTCGCACGCGAGTGTTCTTTGATGAGTTGGCTGCCGGAGCCGTGCCACTCACGGAAGAACTAGTACAAACAGAGGATTTCTTACACTGCTTCACCAGAACAATAAAAGCGGTCGTTGAAACACGACGCAAAGAAAAAATTCAGTTATTCGGTCGTTTGTTCAACAACTCAATGAGCTCAGGGCTCGTATCAGACCCCGAAGAATTCGAACTGCTTCTTTCAATTGTTGATGAATTATCGTGCAAGGAAATAGCTGTGTTGCGGGCAATCGAGGCTTATGAGCAACACTATTATGAAAACGGGCGGTTTGCGGAACAACATCGTCCTCATGAAGGAAAATTGCAGGCGATTATTGAAGAACATCTGGGATTAATACCTGGTCAGCTACCCGATACCGAATTACTCGGCATCGTAATACGCCTCAACCGTACGGGCTGTTACTCCTTGATGGGCTGGCGGCGGGGGCCGGCAATTGATTGTCGTTTAACTAATATCTATTCGAAATTAAAGAGTTTGATTCTTGTATCAAGTGCAGAATCATCTAACAATCAAATCCAGCCCGTGTAGGTTGGGCTGACGCAGGAAGCCCAACATCGTTATACACCGAAAACCGGCGCACAAAGCTTGCTAGCTATAACCTGCCCGACGCAACTCGCGTAGGGCGGGTTAGGCGGAGCCGTGACCCGCCGGACAGCCTCAACGACTCCTCGCCAGGATCACGTGGGGTGTATACGGTGCACTGTCGAATGGTTCATCAATGTCGGGTTACGCTTCGCTAACCCGACCTACGAAAACTGCATTTTTCAACCCGGAAAGCCAGCCGCCGATGCGACTTCGATGCCGTCACCGCTGGTTTGGCGCAAGCCGTCGGCTTTTTGGGTCCGCTGCGCGGGAAAAAGACCGCGCAGGGAAAACACTGCACTCGAATCCAGTTCGACCGAGGCGACAATCAAAAACCTGCCGAACACTGCGGGCGCAGGGTCCGGCAGGTGTCCTGGAAAGATCCGATCAGGTCGATTTCTTACGCTGTCCGCGCTGTTTTTCGCCGGTGACGTAGTAGTCACCGCGAGCCGCCAGGGCAGCTTCTTCGGCTTCTTCGGCCGACCAGCTACCCAGGTTGTAGCCGAACCATGGCTTGCGCAGTTTCAGTTCCGGCAACCCGAGCTGTTCCCACAACTCAATAGCCCCGTCCATGAACTCCTTGCCCGGCAGGGACACCGGCGGGTAAGCCCAGTCGCGCGTGGCGTCGATCAGCAGGCCGGACATGCGTGGTTTTTCGTCGTTGACACCCAAGCCGCGGCTGGCGCCAGGTGGAGCAATCGACGGGTCCAGCGGCATCAGCGGGATGTCCACCACCTGGACATCGCGATACGGCTGCATGGCATAGGACAGCGCCCAGTAGATGGCGCCCGGGTCCTGGATGTCGACGTCCTCGTCGACCACGATGGCCATCTTGCCGACGAATTTCTTGGACAGGTGCTCAAGGATGCGCTTGCCGTCGCCCTCTTTTTCACGACGGATGCGCACCAGGCACACGCCAAACGAGCCGGAGGTTTCCGGGTAGTGCACTTCGAGCACGTTGTCGAAGCCGCCTGCCTTGAGGTAGTCGTAACAGGCGGCGGTCCAGCCAATGCCGCGGATCTTGGACGATTCGCTGGGCGGAAACTGAGATAGAAATGCCTGATAAATCGGCTTGTTACGCATGGTAATTGCGGTAACTTCCATAAACCACGAGTAGTCACGCGCGGCCATGTAACCGGGAAACTCACCGAATGGCCCTTCCATCTCCAGCAGGTCGGTCGGCACGAAGCCCTCGACCACAATCTGCGCCTGAGCCGGCACCAGCAGGTCGTGGGACACGCACTGGGTCAACTCCATGGCCTGGCCTGCCAACCCACCGGCCACGTCGTATTCGCACACATCGTTTGGCAGGCGGGTCACCGCGGTATAGGAAATGGCTGGCGGCACGCCAATGACGATTGCCGCGGGCATCTTGTCGTGCCCGCGCTCGCGCCACATCTCGATGTGCCGGCGCATTCCATAACCGGGCGAGGCCGGATATACGCCGATGCGGTGCTCGGATTTCACCATTCCGCGATAATTTCCGACGTTGTGCATGCCGTTGTCCGGATCCTTGCTGATCCAGTGCGAGGCCGTGGTGTACGGCGCATTGTCGAAGCCAGGGGTGGAAATCGGAATGGGCAACCGCGACAGGCAGCGATCCTTGAGGTCGTCGCCGCGCAGAATCTGCTCGTGAACCGGCCCGCCGTCGACGATCTTGGGTGCGATCGGATGCGCCTGCGCGTGATCCCAGCGGCCCGGGATTTCCTCTACCTTGCACTGTAGACCGAGCGCGTAGATGTCCGACGAGCCGGCCATGGCGCACAGCACCAGCGGCATGTCGTACTTACGGCCCTTGGCGTCGATGATGTTCTCGAACAGCCAGGCTTTGCGGTCTTTCTCCTCCAACCCGCGGAACTGCAAGCGCACCAGCGG
Source organism: uncultured Gammaproteobacteria bacterium (assembly GCA_964653545.1). Lineage (GTDB taxonomy): Bacteria > Pseudomonadota > Gammaproteobacteria > Immundisolibacterales > Immundisolibacteraceae > Immundisolibacter. The sequence continues at coordinate 3,302 of CAZZHF010000053.1, forward strand.
GTGCATCTGCGTGTCCTTGTTGATCGGCTGGGTGATGCGCTGCAACTTGCCGGCGCGATCAAGCGTATCGATGTATTCGTTCAGGTCTCGGTAGTACTGACCGGACGGCAGGTCGGATGCTGCGGTAGCCATGGGCGTCTCCTCTGGGTTTCGTAATCCTTGTGCGAGCAGCGTAGGCCTTGAACTGTTCGCCCGTCAACGGCTTTCGTCCTCGTTTCTTCGTGGCCCGTTCAAGGGCGCAAGGCGGATCCCGCCGTGCGCCCAAGCTGCAATTATCTTTGCGACACGATGTTGAGCGCCTTGAGCAGATTCAGGGCTTCATGGACACCGAAGTCAGCCTTGGCAAGCTTGGCACCTTCCTCGTCCACCGCGGGCTTGGCGGTTTTGGCGCCATCCTTGGTCGGCTTGCCCTTGCCGTTGGGGTTATCCAGATGCCGTGCCAGGTCGCGTTCGCCGAGCGGTTCGAACGATTTCTCGACCGCGGTCAGTTGCACTCGCTCCAGGGGCACGTCCGGCAGAATGCCCTCGGCCTGGATGGAACGCCCCTTGGGCGTGAAGTAGCGGGCTGTGGTCAGCTTCAGGGCGGCATCGTCGCGCACCGGCAGGATGGTCTGGACCGAGCCTTTGCCAAAGGTCTTTTCGCCCATGATGATGGCGCGGCGGTTGTCCTGCAGCGCCCCGGCAACGATTTCGGACGCCGACGCCGAGCCGGCGTTGACGAGCACCACGATCGGCACCCCGTCGACGATATCCCCGACCGTGGCGGAGAACTTCTGCGCCGCTTCCGGACCACGGCCTTCGGTATAGACGATCAAGCCATCGCTGATGAAGGCGTCCGACACCGACACCGCCGCTGACAGCACGCCACCGGGGTTATTGCGCAGGTCGAGCACCAGACCTTTGAGTTTGCCTCCGTTCTTGTCCTTCAGTGCATCGACGGCGCTGCGCAGCTTGCGCCCGGTGTTGATCTGGAACTGTGACACGCGAAGATAGCCATAGCCGGCTTCGAGTTGCCGGCTGCGCACGCTATTGACCTTGATGACCGCGCGCGTGATCTTGATCTCCAGCGGCTTGGACTCACCCTCCCGCACCACGGTAAGAACGATGGAGGAGCCGGGCGCACCGCGCATCATCTTGACCGCCTCGCCCAGCGACAGGCCCTTCACGGCCGTGTCATCCAGGCGAACCACCAGATCCCCGGCACGGATACCGGCTTTCTGGGCTGGCGTATCGTCGATCGGCGAAATCACCTTGACGAAGCCATCTTCCATACCGACCTCGATGCCCAGGCCACCGAACTCGCCTGACGTGCCTTCCCGCAGTTCCTGGAACTCCTCTTTCTCCAGGTAGGCGGAATGCGGGTCAAGCCCGCTGAGCATGCCGCGAATCGCACTTTTGAGCAGGTCGCCGTCGGCCACCGGTTCGACATAATTCTGACGAATGATCCCCAGTACCTCACTGAACAGGCGCAATTCCTGCACCGGCAGGTCCATGGTCGGGCCCACCGCATGGGTCTCGGGACGTTCCGCATGCGCGCCATCGCGCATCAGCAGCAGACCAGTAAAAAATCCGATGGCGATCAGGGCAGACGCCTTGAGCAGCTTGCGCATGGGTTCTCCGAAGTGCCGCGTTGCGGCAGACGCACCCACCAGAGGTGGGTATTTAATCCAGCGAAAAGTATAAAGCCGCGACCGCATCCACGTATTCATGCCGTTGGTACGTAAGCCGGATTGGCTGCACCACCTGGCATGCTGTGTACAATCGTCCGGAATACGCCAGGTTGCGGTCGATGGGCCGAATACTGGCCAGTCACGGCCAGCGCGCAAGGTTAAAACCACGTGCGGATTCTGAAAAAATATCCCAATCGCCGCCTGTACGACACCATGCACAGTTGCTTCGTGGCGCTGGATGACGTTAAGCGGTTGGTGCTGACCGGCGAGCCGTTCGAGGTCCACGACTCGAAAACCGGCCAGACCATCACCCGCAGCATCCTGCTACAGATCATTTCAGAACAGGAAACCCAGGCCAACGGTTCGCTGCTGGCCGACGAGGTACTGCGGCAACTTATCCGCTTTCATGGCGACAGCCTGCACAGCCTGCTTCGCGACTATCTGGAACGCAGCGTGGTGCTGTTCATGGAACAGCAGGGTGCGTTTCATGAACAGTTACGGACCATGCTCAGCGGCCATCCGCTGAACATGGTCACCAGCGATGCGCAGCCGGACGGCGACCTGCCCAGTCTGCTCGTCAGAAAGCGGCCTGGCGATGGGGCCCGCCACAAGAAATGACCGGCGCCACGGCAGCGCCCGCGCCCCGCTTCGTGACTCCGCCACCCCAGAGCCGCTTAGCCACGGGCGTGGGCTGTTACCGCGACGCCGCGACTGACATCATGCCGACCCCTCTACCCCCTACCTGACCCAACCGGAGCACCTCCCCGCATGGCCGAACCGCGCAAACCCAGCACCGCTATCTGCACCTACACCAGTGATGCGATTTACGTACGCGACAAAAGCCTGGTTGACGAACTGATCGGCGAAGTCAGCTTCACGCAAATGATGTTCTTTCAAATCATGGCGCGCATGCCAACGGCGGGCGAGGTCAAAATCGTCGATGCGGTGCTGGTAACGCTGATGGAGCATGGCATCACACCCAGCGCCATCGCCACGCGCCTGACCCTGATGAGCGCACCGGAATCGCTGCAGGGCGCGGTCGCCGCCGGCTTGCTGGGCGTTGGCGGGCAGTTCCTTGGCACCATGGAAGGAGCCGCCGCTCTGATCGCCGAGATCATCGCGGCGCCAGACCGTGCTGGCGCCGCCGAAGGCATTGCCCGGCGCCATCGGGAGAGCAAAACCCCCCTCCCCGGCTTCGGTCACAACCTGCACCGGCCGGACGACCCACGTACGCCCAAGCTGTTGGCGGTCGCGCGCACGGCCGGCGTCAAGGGTGATCACATCGCCGCGCTGCTGGCGCTGGGCGACGCTGTAGACCGCGTCTATGCCCGGCACATCACCATCAATGCCACCGGAGCCATAGCGGCCGTATTGTCCGAGCTCGGCATCCCGGTCGAGGTGATGCGCGGCTTCGCCGTGATTACCCGCGCCGCGGGCCTGGTCGGCCACATCAAGGAAGAGCGCGAGAACCCGGCGGCGCGCGCCATATGGGAACTTGCCGCGCACGAGGTCGAGTACTCCGGCGACGCGGTCAAAGGCGCCCATGATTGACGCCAGCCTCAGCGAGCAGCTGGCGGACTGGCAGCTGGCGCGGCGCGAGTCCGGTTTCGCCAGCGCCGATCTGCACGCCGCCCGCTTGCTGGTACTCGACTGGCTGGGTTCGGCCCTGGCCGGGCTGGGGACCGACACCGGTCAAATCTTTCTTGAATATGCACGGCTCCAGCCAGCCGGCCGGGTAACGCTGCTCGGCCTGACCGAAGGCCGCTCCGTGGAAGTGGCGGCACTTTGCAACGGTGCCTTGTCGCACATTGTCGAGATGGACGACGTCGAACGTGAATCGGTCACCCACCCAGGCGCCGTGGTGATACCGGCCGCGCTGGCGGTCGCCGAGCGCGTCGGCGTCAGCGGCCTTGAGTTCCTGGCCGCGGTAGTGGTCGGTTACGAGGTCATGGTGCGTATCGGCGAGGCGGTCGGAGCCGAACACTACGTTCACTTTCATAACACCTCCACCTGCGGTGTTTACGGCGCCGCCGCGGCGGCCGGATGGCTGCTTGGCCTGGATCGCGAGCGCCTGGTGTGGGCCCTGGGCAACGCCGGCACGCAGGCGGCCGGGCTGTGGCAATTCAACGACGATGGCGCCCTGACCAAGCCCCTGCATCCGGGTCGGGCTGCGGCCAACGGTGTCCTGGCAGCCACCTTGTCGCGACTGGGCCTGACCGGCGCGCGCAAAATCCTGGAGGGCGAGCGCGGCTTTTTTGCCGGCCTTGCGCCGCATGGCGATCCACAGCGCGTGGTCGCGCATCTGGGCGAACCGACGGAGTCCCTGCGCATTCACCGGATATCGATCAAGCCCCACGCATCCTGTCGCCACACGCATGCGCCGATCGATGCGGCGCTGGCGTTACGAGCGCGACTGCCAGCGGACGCCGTGATCATCGCGGCGACCGTGGCGACCTACCGGGCCGCGCTGGCCCTGTGCGACAAACCCGATCCGCACACCGTCACGGATGCCAAGTTCAGCCTGCAATATTGCGTGGCTGCGGCGCTGCACCATGGACAGGTCGGCCTGGCCGAGTTTGCCCCGACGGCGCTCGCCGACAGCACGGTGCGCAAACTGTTGCCAGCCATCCAGGTGGCTGTCGATGAGGCCCGCGAGGCAGCCTACCCAGCCTGTTGGTCGGCCCAGGTCAGCCTCACTCTGGCCGATGGCCAGGTCCTCCAGACCTCGCAGGAACAGCCCAAGGGCGATCCCGAGAACCCGCTGACGACGCCGGAGCTTGAAGCCAAGTTTCGACTCCTGGCCGACTACGGCGGGGTCGACCGGCAACGGGCGGAACGGCTGCTCGGCTGGCTGCGCGGACTTGAAGCGCCGGTGCCGTTCGATTCCGGACCACTACGCCAGGTGGCCGGCGGCAGCTGATTCAGGCGAGGATTTCCCGATGACCGATTACGCCTTGTCCAATGCCTGGCAGCAGGCCCGTCAACGCCTGGCCTTGCTGGAGGCCGAACTCGACCCGGCCACCCAGCGGCAGATGCTTGAGCTTGGCGTGGGCCCCGGCTGGCACTGCGCGGAGGTGGGTGCGGGTGGCGGTTCGATCGCCCACTGGCTGTGTCATACCGTGGGTCAGACCGGGCGCGTGCTCGCGATCGATATCGACCCCAGTCTGGTTGCGATCGATGCGCCGCCGGGCCTGGAAATCCTGGCCCAAGACCTCACCCGTGACGCCCTGCCAGACGGACAGTTCGACCTGGTGCACGCACGCTGGCTGGTGCACCATCTGCCCGATATCGACGACGCGATCGGACGGCTCATCAACGCACTGAAGCCGGGCGGCGTGCTGCTGCTGGAGGAACCCGATTTTTATCCGGTGCACGCCGGCCAGCGCCCGTTATATACCCAGTTCATGGACGCGCTGACCCGCGCCGTGGTGGCGGCCACCGGCCGCGACTGCTACTGGGCGCGCGATCTGCCGCAGCGACTGACCGACCGGGGCTTGAGCGATGTCGGCGCGGCAGCCGAAGTGGCGGTGCTGCGCGGCGCCGGCCCGCTCGCCCAGTTCTATCGATTAAGTGGTCAGCAGGCGCGCGAGCGGGTCGTCACTGGCGGCTATATGGCCGCCGAGGCATATGATGCTGCCCTGTCGCTGCTGGACGACCCACAGCTGTGGGCTTTTGGCGCCTGTACGGTAGCGGCCTGGGGCCGACGGCCGCCACTTTGAGAACTGGTCGTTCATGCATTAATCTGGGCATAAAAAGAGGTTCCAGATGACGACGTCCAAATTACGACTCAGTCGCCGCCGCTTGTTGCAGGGCAGCGCGGCACTGGCGGCGGGCGCGGGCATGGGACTGCTCAAACCGGCGGCCGCCGAGGCGATGCACTGGGACGACACGGTGGATGTGCTGGTGGTCGGTGCGGGCGCTGCGGGGGCGAGCGCGGCGCTGACCGCCCAGCGCCTTGGCGCCAAGGTTCTGATCATCGAAAAAGCGCCCCACGCAGGCGGCACGACAATGAAGTCGGTCGGCGGCATCTGGGTGCCCAACAACCGCTTCCTGCGGCAGGCAGGCGTGCAGGACACGCGCGAGGATGCCCTGCGTTACATGGTTCGCCTGTCCTATCCGGAGTCTTACGACGCCCGGCACCCCAGCTACGGCGCGCCAGCCGACGGCTTGCACATGATTGCGACGTACTACGATCACGCGGCGCGGGTGCTCGATGGCTGGCACGACGCCGCAGTGCTGACCCTCAGTAACGAGTTTGCACCGGGCATCCAGATGCCCGATTACTACGCCCATCTGCCGCAAAACAAAGTGCCCAGTGGCCGCGCCCTGGTGCCGATGACCCCCGACGGCAAAGTCGGCAACGGCGCCGAGCTGGTGCGCCAGTTCCGCGCCGCCCTGGATGCGGCGGGCATACCCATCCAAACCGGGCTCAGGGCGCAGCGCCTGGTCATGGAGGCTGGCCAGGTCGCAGGACTCGTGGTCAGCAGCGGCGACGGCAAGACCCTGAACCTGCGCGCCCGGCGCGGGGTGATTTTCGCCAGCGGCGGCTTCACTCACAACCCGCAGATGCGCCGCGACTTCCTCAAGGGCCCGGTCTTCGGGGGCTGCGCGCAACCGACCTCGGAGGGGGATTTCATCACCATCGCCGGCGAAGTCGGTGCCCAACTGGGCAATATGAGTAACGCCTGGTGGTGCCAGATCCCGCTCGACCAGGCGCTGGACAGTCCGAGTGTCCCGACCGGCATCTGGTGCACACCGGGCGACGCCATGGTGCAAGTCAACCGCTTCGGGCGCCGCTTCCTCAACGAGAAATTTGTTTACAACGAACGCACGCAGGTGCATTTTCAATGGGACCCGGTGGCGGCCGAATATCCCAACCTGCTGTCCTTCATGATCTACGACGCCCGCACTGCAAAAGAATTTTCCGGATACGCGCCGATCCCGCCGCTCGGCCCGCTGCCGCCCCATGTCCACACCGCCGACACGCTGGACGCGCTGGCCAGCCGGTTGGCTGCGCACGTGCAGAAATTGACCCCGCACACCGGCGGCGTGCGCCTGGCGGACGATTTCCTGCCGCAGCTGAAGGCCAGCGTGGCGCGCTTCAACGAACAGGCGCAAACCGGCAGGGATTTGGACTTCAACCGCGGGCAAACGCCCATCGAGCCGTTTTTTCACCAGTTCGGTCCACAGCCGGTGCTGAACAATCCGCACCCGAACCCGACCATGCACCCCCTGGCCGACCACGGCCCGTACTACGCGGTGATTCTGGTCGCCGGCACGCTGGACACCAAGGGCGGACCGCGTATCGACGAACACGCGCGGATCCTGGATGTCCGAAATCGACCTATTCCAGGCCTCTACGGGGCCGGCAACTGCGTTGCTTCCCCGACGGGACCCGCCTATTGGGCCGGCGGCGCCACCCTGGGTCCGGCCATTACCTTTGGTGCTCTGGCAGCGGAACACAGCATGCGCAACACCGACAGCAACGCTGCCGAAACAACGTGACGCTACCGCTGGGCAGGTTCGAGCGCTTCGGCATGGTGGTCGCGGATCTGGAGCCGGCGATGACGGCTTTCGCGCGAATCTTCGGCATTCGCCAGTTCGATGTGTGTGACCTTGCCGGCCGACGGGCGGCCCTGGGAGGCTTCGGCAGCCTGCGCCTGGAGCTGCTTGAGGGTACGCCCGGAACGGATGTTTGCGGCGAGTTCTTCGGGCGCCGCGGCCAGGGCATGAGCCATGCCGTTTTCCTGCCGGACGAGGACGACCACGCCTTGCTGCTGGAACGCGCCGAGGCGCTCGATGTGGCGGTCGAGGCCGGCGAGGATCGCCTTACCTTCGCGACACGCGGCCAACTTGGCGGACTCGCGCTGGTGGCGCAGCTCACGCCCGAGGTGTTTACCGACCGGCGCCGGTTCTCCTACTCGGCGCTGCTGCCACCGCAAAAGCTCTACCATTTCGGTGCCGTGGTGCGCGACCGCGAGACCGCGATAGCCGCTTATCAGCGCCTGCTGGGCATCGACGAGTTCCTGCGCATGGAGTTGCACACCGGCCAGGGCCTGATGGCATGGCTGGATGGAAAACAGGTGGAGCACCACGCGCAGACCGCATTCGGGCGCGTGGGCAACTTTGCCTGCGAGCTGATGCAGCCCGGCGAAGGCGATGGCATGTATCAACGCTTCCTGGCCGCCCACGGCGAGGGTCCGCAACATTACTTCCCGACCATTCTCACGCCGGCCGACTTTGCCGCGGTGCGGGCCGGGTGTGCGGCGGCCGGGCTGAATGTCTGCTTCGAGGGCGCCTTTGGCGAAGCCATGCGCTACTACTATCTGGACAGCGCGCCCTTGTTTGGCATGTGCATCGAGATCATCGTTGCGCAGCGACCGGACTGGTGGCAGTCGCTTGGCATGAGCGCGCAGGACGTCTGGCGCGTGGGCCTGAACGTGTAGTCGCGCTCGGTGCCCACCCAGAGCCGGGCATCGCGCTTACACGAAGCTGTCGTAATGGATACGGTCTGGCGGAACCTTCAACTCGCCGCCCAGCATCTGCATGACGGCGTTGATCATCACCGGTGGACCGCAGGTATAGAACTCGCACTCCTGCAACTGGTCGGTGGGGATGCGTGCCTTGACCTGTTCATGAATGAATCCGACGTCGCCGGTCCAGCCACCCGCGGCGGCCTCCTGGGCATCCGATAGCGCGGGCAGGAACTCGATGCGATCGCCAAACCCCGCCAGGGCCTGCAACTCCGCCTCACCGCACAGATCACGCGGACCGCGGGCGCCATAAAAGAATTTCAGCTTCACGCCGTCCATGCTTGGGTCCGCCACCATGCCGCGGGCAATCGACAGCATCGGTGCCAGGCCGGACCCGCCACCGATGCACACCACCGTGCGCTTGACCTCGGTGCGCAGGTACGCGAGCCCGTAGGGTCCGTCGACCTGTACCTGCTCGCCCACCTGCAGGTCGAACAGCGCGCCGGTGCCGGCGCCGTTGGGCACCTTGCGGATAATGAAGTCCCACAGCCCATCCGCGTTGCGGATGTTGGACATGGAGTAGGC
>CAZZHF010000054.1:0-11985 GCA_964653545.1 uncultured Gammaproteobacteria bacterium
GAGCGGTTGATGATCTCGCGCGTGCTGGCCTTGCGCATGCGCGGGAAGTTCTCGCGGATACGGTCATAAATGACCACGGTGTCGTTGATGGAATAGCCAATCACGGTCAGCACCGCCGCCACCACGGTCAGATCGAACTCCAGCCCGATCAGCGAGCAGAAGCCCACGGTAACGATGGCGTCGTGGCCCAGCGACACAATGGCGCCGATGGCAAAGCGGTACTCGAAACGGAACGCCACGTAGGCACCAATGGCCAACAGCGCATAAAGCAAAGCCAGCGCCGCACTGGTGACCAGTTCCTCGCCGACCTGCGGCCCGACGAACTCCACCCGCTGCAGCGTGACCTTGCCCAGATCCGCGCCGTGCAGCGCGTCCAGAACACGGCTGCTGATCTCGCCCGTCGAGCCGACAACGTTGCCTGGAATCCTTACCAGCACTTCGCTTCGGGTGCCGAAATACTGCACCACGGCGCCCTTGAGACCGCGCGCCATGAGGCCCGCCTCAACCACCTGCAGTTCCACCGGCGCCGGGTATTGCACCTCGACCAGCGTGCCGCCAGTGAAGTCTATGCCGAAATTGAGCCCACGCACCGCGAGCGAAAGGATCGATACCACAATCAGCACGCCTGACAGGGCCAGCATGACCGGCGCATAGCGCATGAAATCGACCTTGAACTGCGGCTCGGCCATCGTCCTAACTCCGGGCAATGGCCGTGGCGCGCCGGCCACGGGGCTGAATAAGGTTGACCATGGCACGGGTCACCAGCACCGCGGTGAACATGGTGGTGACGATGCCGATCGACAGCGTCACGGCAAAGCCCTTGACCGGGCCGCTGCCAAAGATGAACAGCAACAGGCCGGCGAGCAGTGTGGTGACGTTGGCGTCCAGAATGGTGCCGAACGCCCGCTCATAACCGGACGCAATGCTGGCCTGCGGCGAGTTGCCGTTACGCCGCTCCTCGCGGATGCGCTCGTTGATCAGTACGTTGGCGTCGACCGCCATGCCGAGCGTCAGCACGATGCCGGCAATACCCGGCAGCGTCAGCGTCGCCTGCAACAGCGACATGACAGCAAGGATCAGCACCACATTGCCGGCCAGGGCGATATTGGCAATCATGCCCAGGGTGCGGTAGCGAATGGCCATGAACAGCACCACCAGCAGTAGAGCCGCCTGCACCGCGCGCACGCCCTTTTCGATGTTCTCCTTGCCCAGACTCGGGCCGACGGTACGCTCCTCGACGATGCTCAGCGGTGCCGCCAGTGCGCCGGCCCGCAGCAACAGCGCCAGATTGCGGGCCTCGGTGGCGCTTTCCATGCCGGTGATCTGGAAACGGCGGCCAAGACGATCCTGGATCACCGGCGCGGTGATGACTTCCTCGCTGCGACTGGTACGGCGCACGCTTTTGCCGTCCGGCTGGCGCACGGTTTCGGATTTTTGTTCGATGAACACCACTGCCAACCGGCGCCCGACGTTGTCGCCGGTGACGCGCTCGAAGATGCCGGCACCGCGTCCATCGAGCGACACGTGAACCACCGCGCCGCCGCTTTGTTGGTCAAAGCCGGAGGACGCGTCGGTGATGTACTCGCCGGTCAGGATGGCGCGGTCCTTGATCAAGATCTGTCCGCGATCGCGCATGGGATACAGGCGCGATCCGGGCGGCAGGCGCCCGGCCAGCGCGGCATCGAGGTCGTGCTCCTCGTCCACCAGCTTGAATTCCAGCGTTGCCGTGGCGCCGAGGACTTCCTTGGCGCGAGCGGTGTCCTGCACGCCCGGCAGCTGCACGATGATGCGACTGTTGCCCTGCTGCTGCACCACCGGCTCGGCGACGCCGAGTTCGTTTACCCGGTTGCGCAGGGTGGTGATGTTCTGCTGCAACGCCAGTCGGCCCACTTCCAGGCGATAAGCGTCGCCCAGGCGGCCGATCAGGCGGTGGCTGTCATCGGCCGACGCTTCCACCAGCAGTTCCGGATGAGACCGCGCGATCAGCGCCTCGGCCTGGTCCATATCGTCAACCGCGCGCATGCGCAGTTCGATACCCGTTTGCTCGCCGTTCGTGAAGCGCCGCACCCATTCGTAGCGCAGCTTATCCTCGCGCAGCAACTGACGCAGGTCATCGACCAGGCGATCCTCGGCAGCACGCACCGCCGCCGCGGTGTCGACTTCCAGCAGGAAGTGCACACCGCCGCGCAGGTCCAGGCCCAGGAACATCGGCTGCGCATGCAGGGCGGTTAGCCACTGCGGCGACGCCGGAACCAAATTCAAGGCAACTGTGAAATCCTCGCCGAGCTTCTCGCGCAGCGTGTCCTGCGCCCGCAGCTGCTCGTTGGTGTCCGCAAAGCGGACCGTCAGACCCTCGGGCGTCAGCGCCAACCCCAGGTGAGGCACACCGTCGGCCTTGAGCGCCGCGGTGACCTGATCGGTGGTGGCGGCATCCATGCCACGCCCGCGCAGGCCGGAAATCTGCAAGGCCGGATCGGTGCCATACAGGTTAGGCAGCGCGAACAGCCCACCCAACAGCAGTACGAGCGCAATCAGCAGGTTCTTCCACCAGGCGTAATGATTCATTCCAGGTTGCTCAAAGGGTCTTCAAGGTCCCTTTGGGCAACAGCTGGCCGACCGCCTGCTTCTGCACCTTGACCTCGACGCCATCGGCGATTTCGACCGCCAGGTACTGATCGGTGACGCGCGCCACGCGCCCGGCGAGGCCACCGGCCACCACCACTTCATCGCCGGCCTTGATCTCGCTGATCATCTTGCGTTGTTCCTTCTGCCGCTTCATCTGCGGCCGGATCATCATCAGGTAAAACACAACAAACAGCGCCAGCACGAAGAACATGCTCTCGAAACCCGGCGCGGCGGCGGCGGGCGCTGTCTCGGCAAAGGCATCCTTGATCAGCATCGACATGGGTGATTCCCCAGTAAAAAAACGCGGTGGCGGGCGATTGGAAAATGGCGGCGAATTATGCCACAGGGGGCACTGGCAGCCCGTAACGGGCATAGAAACCGGCCACGAAAGCGTCGAGCGCGCGCGTGTCTATGGCCTGCCTCAGGCCGGCCATCAAATGTTGGTAGTAGTGCAGGTTATGAAGGGTATTCAGGCGCATGCCAAGCAGTTCCCCGGTCTGGTCCAGGTGCCGCAGGTAAGCCCGGCTGTGGTGCTGGCAGGTGTAGCAGGTACAACCTTCCTGCACCGGGCCGGTGTCGTCGCGGTAGCGGGCGTTGCGCAGGCGCAGCACGCCGGTGTCGGTGAACAGATACGCGTGGCGGGCATGACGGGTCGGCATCACGCAGTCGAACATGTCGATGCCACGGCGCACGGCCTCGACAATGTCCTGCGGCGTGCCGACCCCCATCAGGTAGCGCGGGCGATCCGCCGGCAGCCGCGGACCGATGAAATCGAGCACGCGCAGCATGTCCTCGTGCGGCTCGCCCACCGACAGACCACCGATGGCGTAGCCGTCAAAGCCAATCTCCAGCAGCCCGGCCAGCGAGGCCGCCCGCAGGTCCTCATGCACGCCGCCCTGCACGATGCCGAACAGCGCCGTCGGGTGATCACCGTGGGCCGCACGGCTGCGCGCCGCCCAGCGCAGCGACAACTCCATCGAACACTGCGCCGTGTCGTGATCGGCCGGGTACGGCGTGCACTCGTCGAAAATCATCACCACGTCGCTGCCCAGGCCGTGCTGCACGGCGATCGCTTCCTCCGGCCCCAGGAACACACGGCTGCCGTCGACAGGCGAGCGAAACCACACGCCCTGCTCGCTGATCTGGCGCAGCGTTTTCAGGCTGTAGACCTGAAAACCGCCGGAGTCGGTCAGAATCGGCCCCGGCCAGGCCATGAAGTCATGCAGACTGCCATGCCGGCTTACGATGTCCACGCCCGGGCGCAACATCAGATGAAACGTGTTGCCCAGCACTATCTGCGCGCCGGTGGCTGCCACTTCCTGGGTGCTCAGGGACTTGACCGTGCCCTGCGTACCGACCGGCATGAAGGCCGGCGTGTCCACCACGCCGCGCGCGAAAGTCAACCGGCCGCGACGGGCAGCGCCGTCCTGCGCCAGCCGTTCGAACTTCAGGGGCACGGTGGGCGCTCTATAAACATGGCATCGCCGTAGCTGAAGAACCGATAACGCTGCTGAACCGCGTGCCGATAAGCGCCCAGCACGGCCTCGCAGCCACCGAAGGCGCACACCAACATCAGCAGCGTCGATTCGGGCAGGTGGAAATTCGTCAACAGGGCATCCACCACGCGAAATTTGTAGCCGGGAGTGATGAACAGGGCCGTCTCGCCCTTAACGGGCGCAAGCTGGCCACCCGCCGCCGCCGTTTCCAGGCTGCGCACCACGGTAGTTCCGACCGCTACCACGCGGCCGCCGCGGCTACGCGCCGCCGCCACTTGGTCGCACACCGCCTGTGGCACCCGTACGCGTTCGGCGTGCATCTTGTGAGTCGCAAGATCGTCCACCCGTACCGGCTTGAAGGTACCCGCACCGACGTGCAGGGTGACATGGCCGATGTCTATGCCTCGCGCGGCGATTTGCGCCAGCGACTCGGCGTCAAAATGCAGGCCCGCGGTCGGCGCCGCCACAGCGCCGGGCTGACTGCCGTACACCGTCTGATAGCGGGTCTGGTCCAGCGCCTGCGGCGCGCGGTCTATGTAGGGTGGCAGGGGCATCTCACCGATCTGGTCCAGCCAGTCCGCCAGCGGCCGGTCGAAACTCAAGCGACAAAACTCGCCCTCCCGCCCGGTTACGGTCGCGGCAACACTGTGGCCGCCGCCGGCAAATTCCAGCCGCGTGCCGGGAAGCACGGACTTGGCGCCGCGCAGCTGCACCACGGCTTCGCTGGCGCCGGTCTGGCGCTCGATCAGCGCCTCCAGCCGGCCACCGGTCGGACGTCGACCGCGCAATCGGGCCGGGATCACGCGCGTGTCGTTCAGAACCAACAAATCACCCGGCCGCAGTAACAGGGGGAAGTCGGTGAACGTCAAATCGCGCGGCGCGGTCGCCGCCGGCAGATGCAGAAGTCGACTCGATCGTCGTTGCGGCAGCGGCTGCTGGGCGATCAACCCGGCAGGCAATGTGTAGTTGAAGTGCTGGCGCCGCATGGCGGGGCGCATGGTAGCAGAGCGCCGTGGACCGCTTGAGTCCAGCGCAGCCCGCCGCCATACTACGGCGCCTCCCACGCCGGGATGGCGAAACCGGTAGACGCGCCAGACTCAAAATCTGGTGGGGGTAACCTCGTGAGAGTTCGAGTCTCTCTCCCGGCACCAAATCACAGCTCCGCCAGCGGCGGCGGCCCGGGCCAAGTGCCTTCGGTATACTGCCCCGGTGACACGAACAAACCCATATCGCGAAAGTGGCGGAACTGGTAGACGCACTGGTTTTAGGTACCAGCGGGGTAACCCGTGAGAGTTCGAGTCTCTCCTTTCGCACCATCTCGGCACCCGGCCGACCTCACCTGAACCTATTCTTAATCGTATGAGTATTCCTCTGGAAAATACCGACGCCCTGAAGCGCCGGCTGCTGTTGTCCCTGCCCGGCGCCGAGGTTGAGCAGCAGATCACAACTCGCTTGCAGCAGCTGTCGCGACAAGCCCGCGTCAACGGCTTTCGGCCAGGCAAGGCTCCCATGTCCGTGGTTCGACGCCAACACGAAGCGCGCCTGCGCGAGGAGGTTGTCGGCGAACTGCTGCAAGGCAAGTTCATCGAAGGCTTGACCGAACACAAACTGCGTCCGGCCGGCAGTCCGGACATCAAGGCCGAGCCGGCAACCGATACCGATGTATTGCAGTTCTCGGCCAGCTTCGAGGTATTTCCGGACATTACGCTGGCCGATTTCGGCAGCCTTAGCCTTGTGCTGCCAACAGCCAGCGTCAGCGACGACGACGTCGCCAACATGATCGACCGCCTGCGCCGCCAGCGCGCGGAGTGGCCGGATGTCGAACGTGCGGCCGCGCCCGACGACCGTGTGATCATTGACTTCGTCGGCACCATCGACGGCGAGGCCTTCGAAGGCGGCACCGCGCAGGATGTCCCCATCGTGCTGGGCAGTGGCACCCTGATCGGTGATTTCGAGGACCAGCTGCTGGGCGCCAGTGCTGGCGATGCCCGCACCGTCAGCGTGACCTTCCCCGCCGATTACCCGCGCGACACCCTTGCTGGCAAGGCGGCGCAGTTTGCGGTCACCGTCAAGAGCGTGCAGGCCATACAACTGCCCGCGACCGACGCGGAGTTTGTACAAGCTTTCGGCGTCGAGAGCGGGGAACTCGAAGGCCTGCGCGAGGCGCTGCGCGAACGCCTGAGCCGCGAGCTTGACATGGCCCTGCGCCGACGGCGCAAGGGTGCGGTCATGCAATTGCTGCTGGATCAGCACAGCATGGACCTGCCGCACAGCCTGGTCCATCAGGAAGCCCATAACCTGGCGCACCAGGCGCACCAGCGCGACCCAGCGGTCGATCCGCACCATGACATGTCGCCGTACGAGACAGAGGCCGCGCGACGGGTCAAGCTTGGCCTGTTGCTGGCCGAGATCACGCAGCGGGAAGGTATCCGCGCCGAGCCGGCACGGGTAAGGGCCGAGATCGAACGCCTGGCCGCCGGCTTCGATGACCGCGACGCGGTGATCAACTGGTATTACAGTCAGGCCGAACGGCTACAGGAAATCGAGAACATGGCGCTGGAAGACCAGCTGGTGGACTGGGTCCTGTCCAAGGTGACAGTGACCAATGAGGCACTGTCCTTCGACGACGCGGTCGCGCCCTAGAAATCCCCTGCCGTAGCGCACCCACACAACGGAGTACCGTCCTGCCATGAGCGAGCCTTTCAACAACGTGCCCGGGCCTGTCGCCCAGAGCCTGGTTCCGATGGTGGTGGAACAGACCGCTCGCGGCGAGCGGGCCTATGACATCTTCTCCCGGCTGCTGAAGGAGCGGGTGGTGTTTCTGGTGGGTCCGGTCGAGGACCATGTGGCCAATCTGGTGGTGGCGCAACTGCTGTTCCTTGAATCGGAAAACCCGGACAAGGACATCCATTTCTACATCAACTCGCCGGGCGGTTCGGTCACCGCCGGCCTGGCCATCTATGACACCATGCAGTTCATCAAGCCACCCGTGTCCACGCTGTGTATTGGCCAGGCCGCCAGCATGGGCGCGGTGCTTCTGGCGGCGGGTGAGTCCGGCAAGCGCTTTGCGTTGCCGAATTCGCGGGTAATGATCCATCAGCCGCTGGGCGGATTCCGCGGCCAAGCCTCGGACATCGAAATCCACGCCCGGGAAATGCTTAAGGTTCGCGACCTGTTGAACGATATTCTGGCCAGGCACACCGGACGCACCATGGAACAGATTCGCAACGATACCGACCGTGATAACTTCCTGTCAGCGCCCGAAGCGGTCGAGTACAACCTGATCGACAAGGTCATTGAGCGCCGAATTTGATTGGCGTCAGGGCCCGGGTAGTTACTCCAGATGCCGTTGGCGGTATAAATTTGGAACCAGGGGATTTGGGTTGAGACAGCCGCGCCGACCTGTGGGTCCCGGCAGTCACGCAGTACCAGCCACGGGTAGGTGAGGATATGAGCGACGATAAACGCGGCAGCAGCAGCGACGGTGAAAAGCTCCTGTATTGCTCGTTCTGCGGCAAAAGCCAGCACGAAGTGCGCAAGCTCATTGCAGGACCGTCAGTGTTCGTCTGCGACGAGTGCGTCGAGTTGTGCAACGACATCATCCGTGACGAGGTCAGCGACAAGGCGGCGGACGAGCGGCGCAAGCGCTTGCCCACACCCCAGGAGCTGTGCAACCACCTGGACGATTACGTCATTGGCCAGGAGAAAGCGAAGAAAATCCTGTCGGTTGCGGTCTACAACCACTACAAACGTCTTGACGCCGGGCAGCAGAAAGACGAGGTCGAACTGAGCAAAAGCAACATCCTGCTGGTCGGCCCGACCGGCTCGGGTAAAACCCTGCTCGCCGAAACCCTGGCCCGCATCCTGAACGTGCCGTTCACCATCGCCGATGCGACCACCCTTACCGAAGCCGGTTACGTCGGCGAAGACGTCGAAAACATCATCCAGAAACTGCTCCAGAAGTGCGATTACGACGCCGAACGGGCACAGACCGGTATTGTCTATATCGACGAAATCGACAAGATATCGCGCAAATCGGACAACCCGTCCATCACCCGCGACGTGTCGGGGGAAGGCGTTCAGCAGGCGCTGCTGAAGCTGATCGAGGGCACTATCGCCTCGGTGCCGCCCCAGGGCGGCCGCAAACACCCGCAGCAGGAATTCCTGCAGGTGGACACGCGCAACATCCTTTTCATCTGCGGCGGCGCGTTCAACGGTTTGGAAAAAATCGTCCAGCAGCGAATGGAAAAAGGTGGCATCGGTTTCTCGGCTGACATCAAGAGCGGTGCCGAGAACAAGGACACCAGTCGCCTGCTGTCGAGTGTCGAGCCGCATGACCTGATCCGCTTCGGCCTGATCCCGGAGTTCGTCGGCCGTTTGCCGGTGGTGGCGACGCTGACCGAACTGGACCGCGAGTCGCTGATCCGCATCCTGACACAGCCCAAAAACGCCCTGGTCAAGCAGTACCAGAAGCTGTTTCGCATGGAAGGCGTGGAGCTTGAGTTCCGCCCCACGGCACTGGACGCCATCGCCGACAAGGCGATGGAGCGCAAGACCGGTGCCCGCGGCCTGCGCTCGATCCTGGAGCATGCGCTGCTCGACATGATGTTCGAGCTACCGTCGATGCGGAACCTGAAGAAAGTCGTCTACGACGACAACCTGTTTGGCACCGACCACAAACCGCTACTGATCTACGAAGACCCGCCGCTGCAAGAAGCGGTCGCCGACTGAAGACCGCTCCACCCTGGCCGGCCCTCGCTGGCCGGGGCTTGAGTTTGCGTCGCAGCGTCCCCACCTGCCCCGCATGGCAGCCCGCACGCTGCTCCTTCCTACCGCAGAGGTCTTATCCGGGTGACTGAGCATACGCAAGAGCGTTCCCTGAGCGACGCCGATCGAACCCCTCTTATCCTGCCAGTGCTGCCACTGCGTGATGTTGTGGTGTTCCCGCACATGGTGATTCCGCTGTTCGTCGGGCGGGAGAAATCGATTCGGGCCCTAGACCTGAGCGGGGAGCATGAGAAGCGGATATTTCTGGCCGCCCAGCGGGACGCCGCGGTGGACGACCCGGTCGCGGATGATATCTACATCAGCGGCACCATCGCTAATGTGTTGCAACTGCTCAAGCTGCCGGACGGCACGGTCAAGGTGTTGGTCGAAGGCGTGGCGCGTGCCAGCGTCCTGCGCTGGGTGCAGACCGACGACTGCTTCACTGCCGAGGTGCAGACGCCTGCAATCCAGGAGTTCGACCCGAAGGAAGACACCGTCCTGCAGCGCAATGCGCTCGATCAGTTTGAGCAGTACGTTCGCGGCAGCAAGAAGATCCCGCCCGAGGCCCTGACCGCACTGGCGGAGATTACCGACTCCTCGCGTCTGGCCGACACCATTGCCGCACACCTGCCGATTCGCCTGCCCAAGAAGCAGGAGCTGCTGGAAATTGTGGATGTCGTGCCAAGGCTCGAACATCTGCTGCATCTTCTGGAAACGGAGATTGATCTGCTACAGGTCGAGAAACGCATGCGCGGCCGGGTCAAGCGACAGATGGAAAAAAGCCAGCGCGAGTACTACCTGAATGAGCAGATGCGGGCCATCCAGAAGGAACTGGGCGAACTCGAAGACGGCAGCAGCGACCTGGACGAGCTGGAGCGGCGCATCGATGCCGCCGGTCTGCCCAAGGCGGTACTGACCAAAGCACGCAGCGAGCTGGGCAAGCTGCGCATGATGTCGCCGATGGCGGCAGAAGCCACCGTGGTTCGTAATTACCTGGACTGGATGCTGCAGGTACCGTGGCGCAAGCGCAGTCGCATCCGTCGTGATCTGGACGAGGCGCAAAAAGTACTCGAACACGACCACTACGGCCTGGAGAAGGTCAAGGAGCGCATCCTCGAGTATCTGGCCGTCCAGCAACGGGTGCGCAAACTCAAGGGACCCATTCTGTGCCTGGTCGGACCACCTGGGGTCGGCAAGACATCGCTCGGTCGGTCGATCGCCCATGCCACCGGGCGCAAGTTCGCGCGCATGTCGCTCGGCGGCGTGCGTGACGAGGCGGAAATCCGCGGCCACCGGCGCACGTATATAGGCTCCCTGCCCGGCAAGGTGCTGCAGAACCTCGCCAAGGTGGGCACCCGCAATCCGGTGTTCATCCTGGATGAAGTGGACAAGATGGCCATGGATTTTCGCGGCGACCCAGCCTCCGCCCTGCTGGAGGTTCTGGACCCGGAACAGAACCATGCCTTCAACGACCATTACCTGGAGGTCGATTACGATCTGTCGGACGTGATGTTTGTGGCCACGGCCAACACCTTGAACATCCCGCCGGCGCTGCTTGACCGGATGGAAGTAATCCGTCTGTCGGGCTATACCGAGGACGAGAAGCTCAACATCGCCACGCGCTACCTGATTCCCAAGGCGGTGACCGATAACGGCCTGAAGGAAACTGAAATCACCTTCGCCGACGACGCCATACGTTCCGCCATACGGCTGTACACCCGCGAAGCCGGCGTGCGTAATCTGGAACGGGAGATCAACAAGATCTGCCGCAAGGCCGTCCGCCAGGCTCTGAAAAAGACCCGTAAGGACAAACTCAAGGTGACCGGTGCCAACCTGGCCGACTACCTCGGCGTGCCCCGCTACCGCTTTGGACTTGCCGACACGGAAAACCGGGTCGGGCAAGTCACCGGGCTTGCCTGGACCGAGGTCGGCGGCGAGTTATTGACCGTCGAGGCCAGCGTTGTCCCTGGCAAGGGCATCCTCACCTTGACCGGCCAGCTGGGCGATGTCATGCAGGAATCGGTAAAGGCGGCCCTGACCGTGGTGCGCAGCCGCGCCGAAAAGCTGGGCATTACTGCGGAACAGTTCCAGCAAAACGACTTTCACCTGCATGTGCCGGAAGGCGCGATTCCGAAGGATGGGCCAAGTGCGGGCGGCGCCATGGTCACGGCCCTGACCTCTGCATTGACTGGTATCCCGGTGCGGGCCGAAGTCGCCATGACCGGCGAGATCACCCTGCGCGGCGAGGTGTTGCCGATCGGTGGATTGAAGGAAAAGCTGCTCGCGGCGCTGCGCGGAGGCATTCGCAAGGTTCTGATCCCAAAAGACAATGAAAAAGACTTGGCGGAAATTCCCGAAAACGTAAAAAGCCAATTGGATATCCAGTCAGTGCAATGGATAGACGACGTTTATGCCCATGCACTGATGACGATGCCTGGGCCGCTGGCCAAGCCGGCCGTGCTTGGCGACGCTCCCCCGCCACCGCCAGAAACTTATATTGCGCACTGAGTGTCAACGCGCCTGGGCGCGCGCTTTAGTTGACACGCGTTTTTTGGCATTGGTATAACTCGTCAGCCCAAGTCTGACGCGGTTTTGCCGCGTGTTTTTTGGGTGATAAGGCTCAGGGCACTACTAACCACCGATCCAGGGGGACTCACGTGAATAAATCGGATTTAATCGACGCGATTGCCAACGGCGCCGAAATTTCAAAAGCAGCGGCCGGGCGAGCGCTGGATTCTGCCGTGACGGCCATTACCGTGGCGCTGAAGAAGAGCGACACGGTGACTATTGTTGGATTTGGCACCTTCTCGGTCGGCAAACGTGGCGCGCGGACCGGTCGCAATCCGCGGACCGGGCAGCCGATCAAGATCAAAGCAAGCAAAACAGCCAAGTTCAAGGCTGGTAAAGGCCTCAAAGACAGCATAAAATAAGCGTTCTTTGAAGGGTGCTTAGCTCAGCTGGTAGAGCGTCGCCTTTACACGGCGGATGTCGGGAGTTCGATCCTCTCAGCACCCACCGAACGCTTCGGAGCGGTAGTTCAGCTGGTTAGAATACCGGCCTGTCACGCCGGGGGTCGCGGGTTCGAGTCCCGTCCGCT
>CAZZHF010000055.1:0-11890 GCA_964653545.1 uncultured Gammaproteobacteria bacterium
CGGATGCCGCCTCGGGCAGATAATCCATGGCCAGCGCCCAGATGCCCCGGTCAGGATCCCTGTAGGTGCCTGACAGCCTCGGGAGCAACCGTTGCAGCTCAGGCTCGGGCAGTTCATAGATCGCCAATTCCCGCTCATGGCAGCCGGCCAGACCAAGGTCGCCCTTGAAGGCGTGAAAGTGCGCGCCCAGCGTGGAATCACACAGGGTAGCCACCTGCACCAACAAGTCCTGCATGTGGCTGTCGGCCGGCTTTGATTTGAGGATAAGGTCGAGGACCCTCGGCCCGACCTGGCCACTTCCACCGACATCCACCGCGAAACGTCGAAGACCCAGCATCGGGCCAAAACGAACCGCGTAGATCTCATTGAAAATACCGTTCGTCGAGGTGAGCGGCCGTTCGCGCAGGCTCAGCAGCTCAAGGCCCCGAGACCTAAGCGAGGGTTCAATGGCCTCCCGCAAAATTGCATCGCCCACATTCTGTCGCCGTGTGGCAGTGCCCAGGCGCTGCGTGGGCGGCAAGACACCGACGTTGACGTAATGTGCGAAGTACAGCTCCAGCAGCTCCGCGGTAAGTGGTGGCACCACAATGTCCAGCGACGCCAGCACGGCTTTTGTCGCCTCGTTGAGCACGCGTCCTTGAGCGTGTTCCAGATAGATCTGGTACGGCGCAGGGTTCGCAGCACGCTTGCCCGCCCCGAAAAAGCGCCGGTACCCGAACAAACCGGCTGGCGCGGCCCCGCGATCAAAAACTCGATCCACCCACTGCGCGTGCGACACCAGCCGGACCGGGTAACCGTACAGGTTCATCCACAGCACCACCTCCCGCCAGTGCCGACCACGGTTATTGAACAGATGTAGGACTTCCCAGTCTGGACGCTGCGACTCGGACAGTCCAGTGAGTACCCGTGCCACATGGTCAACCGGGACACAGTCGAGCTGCCAGTCGCAGTCCACGGCAACCCCGGCGACCACGCAACCCTGCAACAGGGCGCAGATCAGGTCTCCCGGATTCGCGGCGCCGCTGGTGCTGTCCCCGGAGATCAACGCCGGCCGAACGATCGAGACCGGCACACCGCGGGCCGCAGCGGCGCGCAACAGACTTTCCGCGACACACTTGGACTGGGCATAGGCCAACGGCATGTGCTGGAGGTAGGGCAGCATGTCGGTGCCTTCGTCTACCTCGCCGGGGCCCTGTTCCACAAAGCACACGGCGATGGTGGACGAGAAGTAGATCCGTTTCACCGGTCCGGTGCAGGCGAAACGGATCAGCTCCAAGGTGCCTCGTACATTGCTGGCGCGCAGGCGTTGATAACCCACGGCCCAGTTGACACTCGCAGCACAGTGATAGACGGCGCCGGAGCCGAATGCGAGCTTCTGATAGTCCGGCTCCGACAGACCGAGTCGTGGTTGATCGATCGCCCCGACGACCACCTGCAGGCGATCCCCATGTGTGGCCAGATCCACACCCGCTGCACTCAGGGACGTGGCCAGTCGCTCCCGGGCGACAGTTCCATTGATGGCCCGTACGAGGCAGACGATGGGCCCACCTGAACGCCCCAAAAGATCCCGTACGACATAACGGCCGAGAAATCCGGTTGCGCCCGTTACCAATACGCCGTCGGCCCGAGCCGTGAACGCGGGGTCGGGCCCAATATCGTCGGGCAGGATGGCGTCATTCCACATAGCCCGAATGGCTGGACTTGTGCCAGGCACGCTAACGACCACGGTACTCACGGTCCCATTGCACGAACTGCTCGTGGACCCGATCCTTGTTGACCACCATCTCGTCGAGCGTCCAACCGCTGGTGTCGATGGCTGGCCTGAAGTAGACATCCACCCGGCCAGGCCGCGCGCACATGCCCATTCCAGGATCGATTTCCGGCGGAATGAAGATGTAGAAAGGCACGATAGGCGCGCGCAGGTTCGTGGCCAGATGGAATGCCCCCTTGTTGAAGGCACCTACCGAACCGGTGGTCACGCGTTGGCCCTCCGGGCTCAGATATACGGACTGCCCCGTGCGCCGCAGGACGCGCTCCGCCCGCTTGAAGATGGTCACGCGGCGCTCCGGGAAGGACTGCGGCACGGTCCAGATCACGCCGGTGAGGTAACCGATCAGCCCCAGGGGCAGCAGCTTGCGCAGAAACCCTGACAGGAAAAACCGGGTATTCGGAAGCCCGAGCCCGATAAGAACGAATACATCCAGGGTCGACGTGTGATTGGAGATATAGACACACTGCTGCCCGGTATCGGGCGGCTGGCCGTGCACATGTACCCGTATCCCCCACAAGCGCAACGACCAGCGCCCAAGCCGGCCCGCCATTGCCTCGGTATAGAAGCGCCGTGCCTGGAAGACCGTCAGCACCGCCACAGCCAGCATCGCCAGCGATCCGACGGACATAAGCGTCAAGGTCAGTGCGGCCTTGAGCCGGCAACCCCAATCGACCTCGCGGCGGCGGCTCATGGGGCCTCCCGCGCGCGACAGACAACCGTCTGCATGGCCAGGTTGAGCCGTCGTTCGAACAGGAGCAGAGGCGACAAAATCAGCTGCCCAAGAAAATAAGGATAGACCGCCCGGGACAGATTAAGACCCTTGCCCTTGAGCAGCTTGAACGCGGCCCCTGTGAACAGATAGAAATACGCTGGAAACGCGCCGTAGGGCAGGTAGTCGACCACCTCCAGCCCGGCTGCGGAGACCATGTTCAGCAGTGTCTGGCGGCTGTACAGGGCGGTGTGTTGGGGCGCTTGCAGTCCCGGCCAGCGTTCCTTGAACAGCCGCGAGGACAGGCTGTCGACACGCGGCACCTCGATGACGAGCCGGCCGTCGTCCGCCAACAGACCACGGGCATGACCCAGCGCTCGCATGGGGTCGTAGTCATGCTCCAGAAAATGCCACAGGGTGATCAGATCAAAGCGACGCCCGGGAAGCACTCGGTCGTGAAAAGTCCCCAGATGAAAATCAATGTTCTCGAACCCGGGCAAATGCGTCAGATCCTTGAAATCGACGCCGCTGACAGCACAGCCGCACTGTTCGCGAACACGCGTCAGAAACGTTCCAGCAGCACAACCCACATCCAGCACCCGCGACCCTGGGGTCAAGTCCACGTAGCGCTCGACCAGCGCCAGTTTGTCCCGGTCGTGCTTGCCCATGGCCCACTCGTAAAGTGGAGTGAACCAGCCCCAGTCAGTCTTTTTCCTGTGTGCGATGTACTCGTCGTCGTAGTAGGCCCCGATGAACTCGAACCTCAGGCGCGGGTTCTGATAAACCAAGCCACACTCCTGGCACGTCACGAACTGAAAGCGACCAGGCTTGCCCGTGAGGTCCTCCTCGGCGACGACCAGCGGCCGATGGTTTCGGCCGCCACAACCGTAGCAAGCCACTTCCTCGAACTGATCCGGGCTTGGGCTGTCCAGCGTCGTCATGGCGATTACCTTCACGTTAAAAAAAGCAGGGCGATGATCACGCTGCCGACACCCACCGCAAGACCGGCGTGGCCTGACGATGCCGCTTGCAGTTCCTGGTCGTCATACCGTTCGTACATGCAAAGCAGGCCATAGAGCACCAGCCCGACCAACAACGCCCGAGCGGACGGCCCGGCGCCACCGACGAACACCAGCACGGGGTACTTCACAAGCACCAGGTAGGAGCGTGCCGATCGGGACAGGCCGACGGCCAAGCGACTGTGGTACAGCCACGCCAGGATCCCGAGCAGCGCACCGTAAACCACCACGCGCCTTAGGTCTGGCAACAGCGCCAGACCCAGTAACGGCAGCCCAATCCCGGTCAGGGCCCGAAAACAGGTGAGGTTGGAGCTCGTCGCCAGGACCCGGTGCGGATGCTTGGCGCGGTCATAGGGCAAATCCGCCAGATCGTCCCAAAGGCGCAGCAGCGCGATGGCCAGGCCAAGGAAACCAGCCTTTGCCAGCACGGAGCCCAGCGGCGGAGCCGGCGCGGCCGCCAGCAAGGCCCCGATCAGAAGCAGCCACAGGGCCACCACGCGTCGACACACCAAACGCGTGCGCGCATACCGGGCCAGGTCAGCGAGGGCCAAGTTCGACAACGCCCCGGTCTCCATCGACCCGAATCTGATCACCGTCGCCGATCAGTCGCGTGGCATCCGGCACGCCCACGACAGCTGGAATACCGTACTCACGGGCGATGATGGCGCCGTGGGAAAGCATGCCCCCCCGTTCAATCACCAGCCCCCGCGCCAGAAAAAACACCGTCGCCCAGCCCGGGTCCGTCTGGCGGGTGACCAGAATCTGGCCCGCCTTCAGGCGATCGGCGTGCGCCACATCCAGGATCACGGCGGCAACCCCCTCAGCGACACCCCCACAGGCACCAGAACCCTGCAATTCGGGCTCCCGCACCGCCGTTTGGTTTCTCGGCGGCGTTCCGCCGGCAGCCGCCCACGGCTGGCCCGGCCCGAGCACCAGGTGGTCGCCGGGCGCCTCGTGGGTGGCCGATTCAAGCGCAATACGACGTGACTCGATCAGCGCCGAAAGACCCACGGACGTCGCTTGCCCGGTGGCAAGCTCCTGCACCTCGTGGGTCGTGAGCAGGAAAATATCGTCGCGAGTCGGGATTGACCCGCGCTCCACGAATCGATCACCGAGGTTCAGCGCAATGTGGCGCAGGCGCGTGTACAGCAGGGCCTGCTTCATGCGGGCCCGCTCCCGCAGCTTGATTGCGCCTTGGGTGGCGGCCAGCAGCATGCGAAAACGGCTGGCACGGCTCACCAGCGGCACCCGGCGCCAGGCAGCCAGGGGTGTCAGTTCGGCGGCCACCCGCGCGGTGACCGCCTCACGCTCCCGCTGCTGGATCACGCTAAGTTCCTGCGGGCTGCTGGCTTCAGTCCTCACGTAGGCCTGCAGCAGTCGCAACAAGGGGCGCGGGTCTTCCTGCGGCGTCGGTCGGCTGAGCATCAGTTCGCCCGAAGACCGAAAGCCCCAGGTTTCCAGGTAGTCAGCGAAGGCCCGCGCGAAATCGCCGAACTGGCCCGTGCCAAGCCGACCGAGAATGTCATCGGGAGTCTCGTTCAAAAACACCGCGTTGAGTGCCGGATCGCTGGCGATGCCGCACGCGATTGCCCAGAGCTCGACGACCGGCTGCGCACTGGCCAGACCCGGCAGGCCCTTGAGCAGATCGTTATGCAGGTGGGCATGGTCACCGGAACCCAGGCCCCGCGCCAGCTGCGCTTTCAGCAAGCCATAGCAGACCATGGCGGCGGTATCCGCGAGCGCCGCGTCGGTCCATTGTTCAAGCCGGATACGTAGGAATCCTCGTAAATCCGCCGCCAGCGCCTCGGCGTTCTTGCTGGCAAGGTCGGCGGGTCGGGTACTACGGGCAAACGCGTCGACGCGGTCTTCGAATCGGCGCACACGCCTTCCGATGAAAACGTATTGCCAGAAAATGGATACCGCGATCCGCACCGCCTCGCCGACCCGGGAAAATGCCCCTATCGCCACCGTCGGTGGCGACGGAATAGCCCTGGCGCCAACGAACAGATTGAAGTACTCCACCAGTCGCTGACCGACGGGCATCATCCACAAAACGGCATGGATGTTGGTCAGGTTGTAATAGAGCCGTTCGCCCTGCAGACCGACGATGCCCTCCAATTGCGGCGCCATCGCGTCAATGCGCGCACGGGACACACCAAAGGCCAGACCAAGATTTCTGAAGTACGCGGCATACCCGGGCTTGACTATGGAGTACAGAAACGCCGACACCGGATCCGGAAAGTTCTCGGCGATGTTGGCGTTTGTCCAATGGACCTTCGGAGTCTCGATCGGCCCCATCCGCGGTACCGCGGGACGCGCTTGTACAACGATTGCCTGGCCGCGCCCGGTCACGCACCATTCCAGATCCTGCGGCACGCCGTCTTGCTGTTCCAGCCGCAAACCGATGCGGGCTATCCGTCTGATCGCCTGCTGCGCATCCTCGTCCAGGGCACGCGCGCCCTCCGATCGGTACTCGTAGGCCAGCTCCAGATCCAACCTCCCGATGCGCAGTCGGTTCGGTGTAATCCTTCCGGCGACAATGTCCTCCCCCAAGCCTTCGCAATACTCCGCCAGCATCGCCTGCGCCTGGCGACCGGTTGGATCGCGTGTAAACAGCACGCCCGAGACCAGGGGGTCGATCTGCCTTTGCACGATGACGCCCATACGTGTCGGTCGCAAACCGTGATGGCGGGCGTATAGCAACACCCTGGGCGAGAACAGCGAGCACCAGGTGGACCTGACCGCTGCTTCAAGCTCGGCAAGAGAACTGATCCGCAGAAAGCTGTCCAACTGTCCCGCAAATGAATGCCCGACTGAGTCCTCCCCGACCGCCGAGCTGCGCACCACCAAAGACTCGCTTGGCAACCGGGCTGCCTGCGCGTCAGCCAGAGCGCCGACAAGCTCGGGAACCAATTCCGTTCCGGCAATCCGACCGCGGATATCGACGCTGACTGACTCAAGCTCGTGGATTTCCAAACAGTCCAGTCGGCCAAACATCCGGTCGATGGCTGTCAGCGCACCCGCCCTCGCCAGGTGTTGCTGAAAGACGTGGTCGGGAATGACCGCGCCCCCAGGCGTGTCAATGCCCAATCGCGCCAGGCGGCCGAGGTTAAACGCCTTGCTCCCCACGGCCAACACATCATCCGCGTCGAGCAGATCGATCAGCAACCGGTGCGAATCCTTCAAAGTGCGCGGTCCTTCACACCCAGCCACCAGAGCGAAGCGCTGAAAAGCGCGTGTAAAAGCGGCCCGAGAAGTAGTACCCAGGCCCAGGCCGCCGCACTGGTGGGTACCAGCAGGCTGACCACGATCAACACACCAAGCGAAGAGTCGACACGATCCAGCAGGGGGCAGATCAGTCGTGCCCAGCCACGGTCCGGCGAGCCTCCGGGAGCGACGCCGATTTGCCGTTTAAGAAAGGAATTGGGAAGCTCCGCCAGCATGAAGGCGCAGCCGGCTGCCGCACCCAGTAACGCATAGCGGCCGCTGGACAACTCCCACATGCCGAGGCTTAACAGATCCGGCAAGTCTTGCCGCATGGCACCAAGGCCGGCGAAAGCCAGCGCCGCCACCACTGGCATGAGCAGCACGCCCCGCAGGCGCTTGTTGTCGCCGAACACGCGCCGGCCCCGGAAAGTCAGGCCAAAGTCCAAAGGCCGCATCAGCAGGTCGGCGGTGGCCCACCTGAGCCACCAGACATGCACCACGCCCGTGGCCGCAAGCGCCAGAATCAAGAACAGCGCCGTCCCAAGTCCATCCGGTTCGATGAGCGCACCGTTCAAACCCGCAGCCCCGTGTCATCCCAGTTACGGAACAGAAAATCGCTGCCGCTGAGGCCACGTGCCGCTTTGAGCCAGCGCCACCAGTGCACTTCATGGCACGGCTGGTACGGGATCTGCCGCAGCCGGTAGCCTGGGACCTGCGGGTACATGTGATGCAAGCCGTGCGCATCGAAATGCATCAACAAGAACGAAAGCCAGGTCGGCAGACGCAGTGAACGGGTGAAGACTTCCTGCTCCCGTGGCGGGAATACACGCACCTGCCCCTCCCCGCTCACACGCTGCGGCACATGGGTGTGCTGGCTCAGGATGAGCGCCTCCTGCGCCACCAGACTCAGCATAAATCCTGGCCCCACAAGGGACACCGCCTCGACCGGACCGACCCACACGAGGAGCGCGCCATAACCAATCAGAACAGTCAGCGAGTTCACCCGAATCCGGCCAAGAATTTTTGAATCACTCACGTAGTGCCCGATCCGGCCAAGGTTCCAGAAATTCTGCAGGCGGTAGGAAAGCGCAAAAACCGGCAACCAGGTGGCCCAGAAAAAGTTGATGCAACGCCGCTCCCAGCGCCCGATTGGGCGCGGCACCAATGACGCGGTCGTCGCGTCCATATCCTGCCAGCCCGTGTAGTCATGGTGGCGGCGGTGAATCCCCTGCCAGTTGCAGAAGGGAATCAGAGCAACAAAACCCGCCATGTGCCCAACAAGCCGGTTCACAGCGCGCGCACCAAACAACGTGTCATGGCCCGCCTCGTGCAACAGCACGAACGCATGCACAAAACCGAACGCGAGCAGTACCTGCCCGACCAGATACCCAGGCAAGCCCGCCGACAGGCTCAGCCAGATTCCCAGCATCAGGGCGGCGACCATCAGGCCGGTGTGCATCAGCCCGGCGATCGCAGTCGGTTTCAGATGTCCTACCGCGTCGGGCCCAGGCGGACTCACGACACTGTCCTGGCGCATGTGTTGGCGCTGCATTTGCAGTTCTTCTCCAATCACCGGTCGGGGCTTGCTCGGATGGCAGCCTGCGCGCCCGACCACACCCGGGTCAGCCGCCACGGGAAGCGTTGAATAAACCCATCTTCTATGTTCTGGGCACCGCCACCGGGAAAGCGTGGTTTTCCGGCGGCTTACAAGATCAGCGGTTCCCTAGGCCGGACCAATCACCGCCTTGACTGTTTCCAGGCGGGCCACGGCCTCGAGCGCACGCTGACTGTCTTCGATTCGGTAGCGATGGGTGACCACTTCCGCCAGGGGAAAACGCGCGTGATGGGTCTGTACCAGTTGCACCGCCTGGTGCAGGTGGCGGGGCTGGGCCAGGGCGGTGCCGATGATCTGTAGATTCAGGTTGTTGATCAGCCGCGGCTCGATGGCGACCGTGCCGGGGGCCGACCACAGGCCAACGATCAGGTAACGCCCGGCGCGGGCCACCAGGTTCAGGCCTTCACTGAAAGCCGGCAGCACGCCGGCCGCTTCGATCACCACATCAGCGCCATGCCCGCCGGTGATTTCACGCACGCGCGCGGCGCGGGCCGCCGGGTCAGGCAGCTCGGTCATGTCGAGCGTGTGCGTGGCGCCGAAGCGCAGCGCCATCTCCAGGCGCCGCTGCGGTGCGCCGATCACGATCAGCGGCGCGGCACCGGACAGGTGCGCCAGCCAGGCGGCGGCAAGGCCCACCGGCCCGCAACCTTGCACCAGCACACTGTGGCCGGGGCGGATACCACCCAGACGTTCCAGGCCCTGCAACATGGTGGGTAGCGCGCAGCCGAGCGCGATGACGGCATCCGAGGGCGTGTCGTCAGGCACGCGGTAGAACGGCAGCCCGGCGTCCAGAGTGGCGTATTCACAATAGCTGGCGGCGGTCGGACCAGCGGCGTCCTTGAATACACCGGCAAAGGCGTTCTCGCACATCGACACATCACCCAGCACGGTGCATGCGTAGCAGCGCTGGCAAGGCACTACCGGTTGCCAGTACACCCGGTCACCGACCGCGACCGCCTCCCCGGCCGAATCGGTACTCACTCCGGTCCCGAGGGCTTCGATCACCGCCACGCCTTCGTGCCCCAGCACGATGGGATTGGGCAATGGCATCTCGCCGCGCCAAAGGTGCACGTCGGTGCCACACACGCCGCCGTGCGTCACATGCACCAGCACCTCACCGGGCCCGGGTTCGCGCTCGGTGACTTCGTGGATTTCCAGCGGCCGGTCAGGGCCAACCAGTACCGCGCGCTTGCCTGTCCGCTGTGTCATCGCCTGCTCCTCCCGCAGTCTGCCGGGGGCAAGCGCACCGCGCGCCTTGTCTGTCCGGCCAACGGTACTGATAGTGCCTCAAGCCAGCGGGTAAAACTGCACGGTGACGGCCATGAGTGGACTTTCCCGCGGGGCGGTGGTGCCCGCGGTGAATCAGCCACGTCCGTGATTGATTCGGCGCCTGCTACCGACCGGCGCCTGACTCGCCCGCCCAGGTGCTCAACGCACGCAGTACCTGATAATCGTCCGGGCGGGTGAACACCGCGTAAAACCGCGCCTGCGGATCGAGCACATACAGATGATCCGAATGCACCACCGTGTAGGCGGGCGCACCGTGGCTGGCATGCGCGGCGTGCGCGTCGTCAGCCTGCGCGGTGTACGCGTAGCTCACGCCAAGCTCGCGCAGCAGTGGCCCAAGCTGGCCAAGCGGCGCGGTGGCGCCCACAAAGTCCTGCCCGAACTGGCCGACATACTCGGCCAGGCGCGGCGCGGTGTCGCGCATCGGGTCCACCGACACCAGCACGAAGCGCACCCGATCACGGGCAGCGGCGGGCAACTGGCGCTGAATGCCGGCGAGACGCGCCAGGGTCGTCGGACATACGTCCGGACAGTGGGTGAAGCCGAAGAACATGACCGTCCATTTGCCGGACAGTGATGTGGCGTTCAACGGCTGCTCGCGGTGGTCGATGAGATCCAGGCCGGCCAGCGGCCGCGGCGGGGTCACCAAGGTGGCCGCGCCCGGCTCGGTCGCGGCCACGGCCAGCGGTAGCAGCACAGCCAGCAGCGAAGCCACCAGGCCGTGACGATATAATCCACGCGCCCAGTGCCTGGGCAGGCACATCCTCATGACCTTTCATCCACTCACGTTTCACCGCCACACCGGCGGCGCGGCGGCGCAGTTTAACAGCGCGCCGCCCCTGTCCCTGTACGTGCATTTGCCGTGGTGCGTGCGTCGCTGCCCGTACTGCGACTTCAACGCGCACGCCGCCAGCGGGCCGCTGCCGGAAGCCGATTACCTCAATGCCCTGCTGCGCGACGTGGAGGCCGACCTGCCACGCGTGTGGGGGCGACCGGTGGCGACCGTGTTCCTGGGCGGTGGCACGCCCAGCCTGTTCACCCCGCGGTCGATTGCCGAACTATTGTCCGAACTGCGCGCCCGGCTGACCCTGCTGCCGGGCGCGGAAATCACTATGGAAGCCAACCCCGGCACCCTGGATACGGCGCGCCTGCAGGGCTTTCACGAAGCCGGCGTCAATCGCCTGTCGCTGGGCGTGCAGAGCTTTCAGGACCCACAGCTCAAGGCACTGGGCCGTATTCACGATGTCGCCGCCGCGCGCCGCGCGATCCAGGTGGCGCTCGCCAGTGGCTTCGAGCGGGTCAACATCGACCTGATGTTCGGCCTGCCGGGGCAGGACGTGGCGCTGGCGCTGGCGGACCTGGGCGCGGCGCTGGAGTACGACACGGGTCACCTGTCCTGGTACCAGCTCACCCTGGAGCCGAACACCGTGTTCCACAGCCAGCCGCCGGTGCTGCCGGATGCCGACCTGATGGAGGATATCTACGAAGCGGGCCTGGAGCGCCTCGCGGCGGCCGGTTACCGGCGCTACGAGGTATCGGCCTATGCCCGACCGGGCGACGAATGCCAGCACAACCTCAACTACTGGCAGTTTGGCGACTACCTGGGCATCGGCGCCGGCGCGCACGGCAAACTGACCCTGCCGGAAGGCATCCTGCGCCTGGCCAAGTACCGCCAGCCCCAGGCCTACATGACCCACTCCAGTGCCGGCGATGCAGTAACCGATCAGCGCTGGCTGAGTGTCGACGAACGCGCCTTCGAGTTTTTACTGAACGCGCTGCGCCTGTGCGCGGGTTTCACCTGGGCGCAGTTTCGCGAGCGTACGGGCCTGCCCCTGACGGCCGTGCGGCCACGCCTGGAACAGGCCGCGCGGCGCGGTCTGGTCACACTGGACAGCGAAGGCGCACGCGCCACCCCGCGAGGCTTTGATTTGCTGGACAGCATCCTGGAGGATTTCTTGCCCGTGGCCACACCCGCGTGAGCGCCTCTATCACCGAACTGCTGGGCGCCGACGGCCCGCTGGCCGAGGCGCTGCCCGGTTTCGCGCCACGGGAAACGCAGCAAGCCATGGCCCAGGCGGTCGAGGATGCCGTTGCCGAACGCGGCACGCTGCTGGTCGAGGCCGGTACCGGCACCGGCAAGACCTTTGCCTATCTGCTGCCGGCCCTGCAAAGCGGGCGCAAGGTGCTGATTGCCACCGGCACGCGCGCCCTGCAGGACCAGCTGTTCCACCGCGACCTGCCGACGCTGCAACGGGCGCTGGGTCTTGCCGTCGACACGGCGC
>CAZZHF010000056.1:0-11860 GCA_964653545.1 uncultured Gammaproteobacteria bacterium
CCGACAGCTTGCCGAGCGTGATGCGGTTGTCCTGCCAGCCGACGTCCTGCGCGCGCATGATCTCGTAGGTCTCGCGGCTCTTGAGCACGCCGTCCTGGTGGATGCCGGACTCGTGCGCGAAGGCGTTCAGGCCGACGATGGCCTTGTTCGGCTGCACGTGAAAGCCGGTAATCGCCGCCACCAGCTTGGAGCAGGCCAGCAGATGACGGGTATCGATGCCGACCTCGCAGGGGAACAAGTCCTGGCGCGTGCGCACGGCCATGACGACTTCCTCCAGCGCGGCATTGCCGGCGCGCTCGCCCAGGCCGTTTATGGCGCACTCCACCTGCCGCGCGCCGGCCATGACCGCGGCCAGCGAGTTGGCCACCGCCAGGCCGAGGTCGTTGTGGCAGTGGGCGGAGAACACCGCCTTGTCGGAGTTGGGGATGTTCTCGATCAGGAACCGGAACTTCTCGCCAAACTGCTGCGGCAGGTTGTAGCCCACCGTGTCCGGTACGTTGATGGTGTTGGCGCCGGCGGCGATCGCCGCCTCGAAGATGCGACACAGGAAGTCCATGTCCGAGCGCCCGGCATCCTCGGCCGAGAACTCGACATCGTCGGTGTAGTTTCGCGCCCGCTTGACTGCCCGCACCGCGGCCTCGACCACCTGGTCGGGTGACATGCGCAGCTTCTTTTCCATGTGCAGCGCCGAGGTGGCGATGAAGGTATGAATGCGCGGTGCCACCGCCGGCTTGAGCGCCTCGCCGGCACGATCGATGTCGGCGTCGCCGGTACGCGCCAGGGCGCATACACGCGAGTCCTTGATCAGTTCCGCCACCGCCTTGACGGCGGCAAAGTCGCCTGGGCTTGAAGCCGGGAAGCCGGCCTCGATCACGTCCACTTTCAGGCGCTCAAGCGCCCTTGCGATACGCAGCTTGTCGTCGCGACTCATGGCGGCGCCGGGGCTCTGCTCGCCGTCGCGCATGGTGGTATCGAAAATGATGAGTTTGTCTTTGCTCACAGCCGGTCTCCGAAATACTCAGTCAGCCCACGCCGATGCCTTGGCGCCGGTGCCGGGGGAATTTTGATCAGGTCGCGTTGTGGGTGCCCTCGCCAGGGCGTGCTTACGTGTGCTGCCTTACGGCAGCAGTCGCAGCGGAAGCAGACAGGCGGCTAGCCACCCAGGACGGATGTTGGACGCGCGCAGCCGCATGCCGCGCGGGGCGCGGGCTGAACGGACACAAGCTGGCTGGCGGTGGAAAGACATGGCAGTTGCATTTATGAGACTGGTCGGCACTATAGCATCGCCATTTTTGGCTGCAAACCCGCACCCACACAGCAGGATAATGCCGATGACCGACGGCGCAGATTTCGTGGTCCACGCCCGCTGGGTGATCCCGGTCGAGCCAGCATCGGTGGTGTGGCAGCGTCATAGTGTGGCGGTCAGCGGTGGTCGTATCGCTGCCATCCTGCCGACCGAAGAGGCCCGCCAGCGTTATGCCGACTGGGTGCAGGTGGAGCTGCCGCGGCATGCGCTGATACCGGGTCTGGTGAATGCACACACCCACGCGGCCATGACGCTGCTGCGGGGCCTGGCCGACGATCTACCGCTGATGCCCTGGTTGCAGCAGCATATCTGGCCGGCCGAGCAGCGCTTTGTCGGGCCGCAGTTCGTGCGCGATGGCAGCGCGCTGGCGGTGGCGGAGATGATCCAGGCCGGCGTGACGTGTTTTTCCGACATGTATTTCTTTGGCGAGGAAACCGCCCAGGTAGCGGCTACCGCGGGTCTGCGGGCGGTGATTGGCCTGATCGTGTTCGACTTTGCCAGTGCTTACGGTACCGACGCCGACGACTACCTGCGCAAGGGGCTGGCCGTGCACGATGCCTGGCGCGAGCACCCACTGATCCGCACCGCCTTTGCGCCGCACGCGCCCTATACCGTGGGCGATGCCGCGTTGGCCAGGCTGGCGACGCTGGCCGAGGAACTCGACCTGCCGCTGCACATGCACCTGCATGAAACCGCCCACGAAGTCGCGGAAGGCGAAGCCCAGCACGGCATGCGTCCACTGGAGCGGGTGGCGCAACTGGGCCTGCTGTCGCCGCGCCTGATTGCCGTGCATGCGACCCAGCTGTTGCCGGGTGAGATTGAGGCCCTGGCCCGGCACGGTGCCAGCGTGGTGCACTGTGCCGAGTCCAACATGAAACTGGCGTCCGGTGTGTGCCCGGTGAGCGCGCTGCTGGCCGCCGGGGTCAACGTGGCCATCGGTACCGACGGCGCCGCCAGCAACAATGATCTGGACCTGCTGGGCGAGCTGAAGACCGCCGGCCTGCTGGCCAAGCTCACCAGCCAGGACGCCGCCGCCGTGCCGGCGGCAACGCTGTTGCACATGGGTACCCTGGGCGGTGCCCGGGCGCTGGGCCTGGACCACGAAATTGGCTCGCTGCTGGCGGGCAAGGCGGCCGACATGGTGGCGCTTGACCTGTCCGCCGCGCACTGCCAGCCGGTACATGATCCGATCTCGCAGATCATTTACGCCGCCGGGCGTGACGCGGTGAGCGAGGTGTGGGTGGCGGGCCGCCGCCTGCTGCGCGAGCGCCGCCCGGTCACGCTCGACGCGGATGCCATCGTGGCGCGGGCGGCCGAGTGGGGCGAGCGTATCGGGGTCGCCGATCGCCAGAATGCCGGCTAGAACCTGACTGATCCATCCGCACCACAGCCAACCATTGAGGACACGACATGCCCCGACGATTGCCGCCCGGTCCGCTGGTGGTCGGTATCAGCGGCCCGCAGCTCACGGCGGAGGAAGAACAGTTACTGCTACAGCCGCTGATCGGCGGCGTGATCCTGTTCGAGCGCAATTTCGTCGACGCTGACCAAACGCGCGCCCTGTGCGCGCACGTCCATGCCCTGCGCGAGCCACGGCTGTTGATTGCGGTGGACCACGAAGGCGGGCGGGTGCAGCGCCTGCGTAGTGGTTTTACGCCACTGCCGGCGGCGAGCGTCTACGGTCGGACCCATGACCTGGATCCCGCCCGGGGGCTGGCGCTGGCGCGTGCCGGTGGGCGGGTGATGGCGGCCGAAGTGCTGGCCGCGGGCATCGACCACAGCTTTGCGCCGGTGCTGGACCTCGACTACGGCGTCAGCGACATCATCGGTTCGCGGGCTTTTCATGCCCAGGCACAGGTCGCGGCAGCGCTGGCCGCCGCGTTTGCCTCCGGCATGGCCGATGCGGGCATGGCCGCCTGTGGCAAGCATTTCCCTGGCCACGGCGCGGTGGCCGCCGACACTCACATCGCGCATGTGGTGGATGACCGTGAACTGGCCGAACTGCAAGACGACCTGCTGCCGTATCGGCAGCTGATCGGCGCGGGTCTTGCCGCGGTGATGATGGCGCACGTGGAGATCCGCGACTTCCTGTGCGCCTACTACGCCGTGGTGTTCCCGGTGCTGGATGCGGAGCCGGCCGGTTTCTCGCGTCGCTGGGTGGGGGAGGTGCTGCGCGGGCAGCTGGGTTTTGACGGCGCCGTGTTCAGTGATGACCTGGGCATGGCCGGCGCGGCGGCAGTCGGTGATGTACCGACCCGCGCCCGGCGGGCGCTGGCGGCTGGTTGCGATTATGTGCTCATCTGCAACGAGCCCGAGGCCACCCGCGCCACGCTGGCAACCCTGGCGCCAGCCACCGTTCCCGGGCGCCGGCACCTGGCATTGCTGGCGCGCCCGTCAGGCGGGCAGGGCGAGCGGCAGCTTGCCGCGGCGCGGGATCTGCTCACCACCCACCAGGCATGAGCGTCGCCGGCAGTGGTCGCGGTGCAGGGAGGCACCGGCACGCCGGCTGTCCCGGACATTGGCTGGCAGCTTGCAGGCACTGATTTTGGCAGCGTTTCCCTAGAGCGCGGTATTCCCGCCCAGCGCCCGGTAAAGGGATACCGCCGCGGTGAAGCGTTCCAGCCGGGCGCCGACGGCGGCATCGTCGGCCTGGATCTGGCTGCGCAGGGCGTCCAGCAGCACCTGGTAGTCCGCGGCGCCGGCTTCGAAACGGGCGCGAGCACCCGCGTACGCGTCGCGGGCGGCGGCGGCGGCCCGGTCCAGTGCCTGGCTGCGCGCCGCGCTCTGGCGCTGGGCGTCGAGCGCATCGCTCACTTCCCGGTAACTGGTGAGCACAGCCTGGCGATACTGGGCGACCAGCTCGGCCTGGCGCGCCTCGTTACGCGCGACTTCGCCGCGCAGGGCGCCACCACGAAACAGCGGCGCCAGTGCGCTGCCGGTCAGGGTGGTCAGGGTGGCCGCCGGGCTGCGAGTCCAGGACCGGTCCCAGCTTATTTGCAGGCTTGGGTACAGCGCCGATCGGGCGACCCCGAGGTCCGCTCCCGCGGCCTGTAGCCGCGATTCCGCCCGGCGCAGATCGGGCCGGCGGGTCAGCAGGGTCGCCGGTACGGTTGGCGTCACCGTGGGCAGCGCCAGCGCATCCCAGGCTATTTCGGGGGCGGTAAATTCCGGGCTGGCGGCGCCGCTTAGCAGGGCAAGCTGATTACGGAAGCCGGCTTCGCTCTGCGCCAGGGTGGCCACGCTGGCTTCGGTGGTGGCGACCACGGTGCGCTGCTGGTCGCGTTCCAGGGTGGATACGCGGCCGGCATCCAGGCGCGCGTCCAGCACCGCCAGTACGCCCTGGGCATTGGCCAGATTCGCCCGCGCCAGCGCCAGCCGCTTGCCGGTCGCCGCCAGATTCAGCGCCGCCTGGGTTACCTCGGCGACGGTGAGCAGGCGCAGTGCCTCGTGGTCGAAGCGACTCTCCGCCAGTCGCTCGCGCGCGGCCTGGCGGGCGGCGGCCACCCGTCCGAACAGGTCCAGTTCATAGGCGACCGAGAGCTGGCCGGTATGGCGGATGCCGCCCGCGGCGGCCGAGGCAGAATTGCCGCTGCGCGTCGTGTCGGTAGTGGTCAGCGCGGCGTCTACCTGCGGCCAGGTGGCGGCACCGGCGACCACCGCGGCGGCGCGCGCCTGCGCAATGCGCTGTATGGCGGCCGCCAGATCCTGGTTGGCGGCGAGGGCGTCTTGCACCAATCCGTCGAGCGCCGGGCTGGCGAAGCGTTGCCACCAGCGGTCGGGTACCGTTTGGGCGTGGAGGCCGGCCTGAGGCCAGGATGCGGGTTCCGGCACTTTTGGGCGCTGGTAGGCCGGTGTCAGGTTGCAGCCGGTAAGGGCCAGCACCAGGACAGATGCAATGGTGCCGCGCATGGCGCTATTCCGCCGCCAACGCGATTACCGGGTCCAGCCGGGCGGCTTTGCGCGCCGGCAGGTAGCCAAACAGCAGTCCCGTCCCGACCGCGCTCAGAAACGCCATGACCCCCGGCGCCAGGGTGAACACCACGTCGATGCCCGCCAGTGACAGGCCAAAGCCGATCAGGTAGCCGAGCAACAGGCCAATGATCCCGCCCACTGTGCACACGACCGCGGCCTCGACGTTGAATTGCAGCAGGATGTCGCGCATGCGGGCACCGGTGGCGATGCGGATTCCGATTTCGCGCGTGCGCTCGGTCACGCTGACCAGCATGATGTTCATCACGCCGATGCCACCCACCAGCAAGGAGATCGCGGCCACCGAGCCCAGCAGCACGGTCAGCGTGGTCTGCGCGGTGCCGACCATGTCCAGCAGCGAGGCCATGTTGCGGATGCCGAAGTCTTCCGTGCGGTGCCGCGCCAGCAGCAGTTGGCGGATGGATTCCTGCGCCGGGTCGACCTGGTCGATATCGGCCACCTTGACGGTGATGGCGTTGACGTAGGTGCCGCCGAACAACCGCACCTGTCCGGTGCTCAGTGGCACGAACACCACGTCGTCCTGATCGCCACCCCAGGTCGAGTTGCCTTTCTCGCCCATGACGCCGATGACCTCGAACGGGACGTTTCGGACCAGCACGAAATGGCCGATCGGATCCTCGCCGCCGGGAAACAGCAGCCGTGCCACGGTCTGTCCGAGCAGCGCCACCGGGGCATAGCTGCGGGCGTCGCTGTCGGTAAAGAAGCTGCCGTTAACCACCGGCCAGTCGCGCAGCGCCGGCAGGTCCGCGCCCACGCCCTGCACCGTGGTGGCGTAGTCCATGGCGCCGACCCGTACCGTCAACCGCGCGCTGCGCTCCGGCACCACCAGGGCCACGCCGGGCAGCGCGGCAATCTCTGCCGCGTCCTGTGGCGTCAGGGTGACCACATCGCCGCCGCCGCGAATGCCCGGCGCGCCCGGCCGGACCACCAGCAGGTTGGTGCCCATGGTGGTGATCTGGTCGAGTACGCGCCGTTTGCTGCCTTCGCCCACGGCCAGCATGACCACCACCGACAGCACGCCGATGATGATGCCCAGCAACGTGAGCACGGTGCGCAGGGCATTGGTGCGCAGCGCCCGCAGCGCGACCTTGGCACCTTCCGCCAGTTCCGGCATTACGGTGTTGCCATCGACCGGGTGTCGAGCGGACGGTTCGGCCGTGCTGGAGCGGGTCGGCGCCGGGGCGGCGTCGAGGCGGCCGTCGGCGATGTGAACAATACGCTGGGCGTGGGCGGCCACTTGCGGGTCGTGAGTGATCAGCACGATGGTGCGGCCCTGGGCATGCAACTGGCCCAGTAGCGCCATCAAGGCCTCGCTGCTGCGGCTGTCCAGCGCCCCGGTGGGTTCGTCGGCCAGCACCACCGGCGGATCGTTGATCAGGGCGCGGGCAATGGCGACGCGCTGCTGCTGTCCACCGGACAGCTGGCTCGGCAAGTGGCCGGCGCGGTCGGTCATGCCCAACTGATCCAGCAGCCGGGCCGCGTTCGCCAGCCGGGCCGGTCGCGGCAGTCCCGCGTACATGGCCGGCATGGCGACGTTTTCGGTGGCGCTTGATCCTGGCAGCAGGTTGTAGCGCTGGAACACGAAACCGAAGGTCTGGCGGCGCAGGCCGGCGAGCGCATCGGCCGACAGGTCACCCACCGGTCGGCCGAGGATGCGGTAGTCGCCCTCGCTTGGCCGATCCAGGCAGCCGATCACGTTCATGAGCGTGCTTTTTCCGGAACCTGATGGACCCATGATGGCAACGAATTCGCCCGGCCAGATGGTCAGTGACACATCGTCGAGCGCGCGCACTTCGGTGTCGCCCGCGGTAAAGCGCCGGGTGATGCCGCGCAGCTCCAGCAGCGGCGTGTCAGCCATTGTCAGATGCCCCAGCGCGGCCGGGTGGGCTTGGCCTTGGGAGCCGGTAACAGCACCTCGTCGCCGAGTGCCAGGCCGGCCCGGATTTCCGCCTGGGCCCGCGTCACCAGGCCCACGTGCACCACAATGACCGCAACCTGGTCGGTTTTGCGGCGGCGCACCTCATAGGCCTGGCCCTGCGCGGTATCCTGTCCGGGCCGGCGTCGCCCCAGTGCGGTGGTGGGGATCACCAAGGCTTTCTCGGCACGGGATACGTGGAAAAACATCTGCGTGCTCATGCCGTTCATGAGTTGGCCATCCCGGTTCTCCACGTCGGCCAGGACGTTGTAGAGCACCACATCGTTGATCAGTTCCGGCGACGGCAGTATCTGTCTGACGACGGCCTCCCAACGGCGTTCAATCGCGCCCAGGGTACTGAAGGAGACGCGCATGCCGGGCCGTATTCGCGGCACGTCGGCCTCGGCCACCTGGGCGCGCACGGTCATGGTGCCCAGGTCCGCGATTTGCAGGATCACCGGCGCGATCTGGTTGGCGTTCAGGGTCTGCCCCTCGCGCGCGGTTTTGGTCACCACGGTGCCGCTCAACGGCGCATAGATGCGGGTGTAGCTGAGGTTGGCTTCGTCGCCCGCGAGGGTCGAGCGGGCTTCGTCGATCTGCGCCCGCAGAGAGGCCGCGCGAGCCTGCGCGACGCGCAGCGCGGACTCGCTTTCCTCCACGGCTTCCTGGCTGACGGCGCGTGCCCCGATCAGCTTCCGGTTGCGGGCCAAAACCTGGCCGGCATAGACGCTCTGCGCTTCCTGTTCGGCAAGCTGGGCCGCCAGGGACGCCAGTCGTGCCCGATCGGCCTCCACCCGGGCGCCGTAGATGCGCGGGTCGATTTCGGCGATGAGCTGACCACGGCTGACCGTGTCGCCAATCTCCACATGCAGGCGGCTGAGCTGCCCGGATACCTGGGCGCCCACGTCCACGAATTCCTTCGGTTCCAGTTTTCCCTGGGCGGTGATGATCTCCTCCAGGTCGCTGCGCTCGACCCGCGCAACCGGGGTGGCCGCATGATCGGCGATACTGGAAGCGCGGTAGCGGTAGCCCACCACCGTGACGATGGCGACCACGGCCAGAGCAGCCAGGAGTCCCCAGCGCGTGCGTTTGTTCAAGGTAGATATCCGTCCTTGGGCCGACTGCGAGGGTTTGACCGCGGGCGATCAGGATAGTGTGCTGAACGCCCTCAGGGACGGAAAGCTGTGGCCGGGGCGGCAGGCCAACGGACTAAGTCCCGTCACTCGGTCGCAGCAGCAAACCTAGCGCCAGGAGCCCCAGCAGGGTAAACCACAGCAGCGCCCAGGCCGCGATACCCAGGCCCAGGAACTGCCAGGTGTTCTCGGCACACTCCCCGGAGCCGCGCAGCACCATGGACAGTGTCTTGAGCAGCGGAAAATTGCCGAGCATGTAATCGAGGCCCGGCCCGCACGCGGGCACCGCATCGGCCGGCAGCGACTGTAGCCACACCTGGCGGCCGGCAACGCCGCCGCCCAGGGCGGCGAACAACAGGGCCAGCAAGGCCAGTACGCGGGTGCCGATTGGGCGCGGGCCGATCAGCGCTCCGGCCAGGAAGCTGGTTCCGGCTGCCATGAAGGCGAGCCGCTGCAGAATGCACAGCGGGCACGGTTCCAGACCGTGGACAAATTCCAGGTAATAGCCGAAGCCGAGCAAACCCGCGCACGCCACGGCGGCCAGCCCGCACCACTGGCGGGGAGTCAGTGTCGGCATGGTCCAGACTCCGGCAGGTCCGTTGCTTCAGGCAGAAAGCGCAGGGGGCGTGATGGCGCCCCCTGCCAAACAACGCGATTTCAGCCGAAATTGCGAGCCACGAAGTCCCAGTTGACCAGATTCCAGAACGACTCCACATACTTCGGCCGCGCATTGCGGTAATCGATGTAGTAGGCGTGCTCCCAGACGTCACAGGTCAGCAGCGGCGTGTGGCCGGTGGTCAGCGGGCAACCCGCGTTGCTGGTGCTGACTAGCTCCAGGCCGCCGGATGCGTTCTTGACCAGCCAGCCCCAGCCGGAACCGAAGGTTGTGATGGAGGTCTGGCTGAATTTTTCCTTGAACGCGTCGAACGACCCGAAGGTCTTGTCGATCGCGGCGGCCAGGGCGCCGCCCGGTTTGCCGCCGGCCTTCGGCGCCAGGCAATTCCAGTAGAAGGTGTGATTCCAGATTTGCGCCGAGTTGTTGAACACGCCGCCGCTGGACTTGCGCACGATGTCCTCCAGGGGCAGGTTCTCGAATTCGGTGCCTGGAATCAGCTTGTTCAGGTTGTCGACGTAGGTCTTGTGGTGCTTGCCGTGGTGGAACTCCAGGGTTTCGGCGGAGATATGTGGCGCCAGGGCGTCTATGGCGTAGGGCAGGGGTGGCAGTTCGTGGGTCATGGGGACTCCTCGTGATACGGATGGTTGGAACCGGGCGCCGGGCGCCGGGTCGGGAAATATTAAGTGGCCGATCGGCCGTCGGCACAGCCTACGCAAAGGAAATCGCAAGGCCACCTCAGTCTAGCAGGTTGGCTTCCGGGATTGATTTCGCGTAGGGCGGCCACAATCCGGCCAGGAGCGCCCTTGATGGGGCAATGGGTGGCGATACTCGAGCCGGGGATCGAACGGCTGACGGTACTGCGTGACGTATGCGACTGGGCTGTGCGGTGGTGCTGTCGCGTACCGATTTTCGACCATTGCACCCCGGCGACCGGATAAAAGGTGCACGCGCGAGCTCTTTAAATAATTAATTTGTAGTGTTTTTTATGGCTTATAGTGGCCAACACAGGTGCCGGAAGTGGCGCTTCCCGCGGCAGCACGGGAAATGCTCTGCCCCGCGTGGTTCCGGCTGCTCCGAATGAGGACTGCAGAATTGCTCATTTGTGGGGCAGGCCGTGGATGGATAAAATCGCCGGTTCGTCCAAGGCGCGCCCAGCGCCCGCACCAGCGTCGCGTACCGTTGATGCGGCTACCAGAGACCCCCTTGTCAGTGACTCAGCAACCCGACCTTTCAAACACGCTGTATCGCTCGCGCTTCGAGCGCGACAACTGCGGCTTTGGCCTGATCGCCCACATGGATGGCGAGGCTTCGCACGCGCTGGTCACCACCGCCATCCGCTCCCTGGAGCGCATGACCCACCGTGGCGCGATTGCCGCCGATGGCAAGACCGGTGACGGCTGCGGCTTGCTGATTCGCAAACCGGACCGGTTCTTGCGCGCAGTTGCGGCCCAGGCCGGCATGAGCATCGGCGAGAACTACGCCGTCGGATCGGTGTTCCTGAACCCGGATCCGGTGCTGGCCGAACAGGCGCGCGCCGGGTTGGCCGCCGAGTTGACTCGCGAGGGTCTTGGCATTGCTGGCTGGCGGGAGGTGCCGATCAATCCGGACGCCTGCGGCGAGCAGGCCCTGGCCATGTTGCCGCGCACCGAGCAGGTCTTTGTCACCGCCCCGCGCACCCTGACCGACGAGGACTTCAACCGGCGCCTGTACTTCGCCCGACGTCGGGCGGAGAAGCAGATCGAGCCGAACGATCCCGAGTTTTACGTCACCAGCCTGTCCTGCCATGTGATGGTCTACAAGGGTCTGGTGATGCCCGACCGGCTGCCCGAGTTTTATACCGACCTTGGCGATCCGTTGTTCGCCTCGTCGGTGTGCGTCTATCACCAGCGTTTTTCAACCAACACCTGGCCGCGCTGGCAGCTGGCACAGCCGTTTCGGTATCTGGCCCACAACGGCGAGATCAACACCCTGCAGGGCAACCGCTACTGGGCCATGGCGCGCGGCCACAAGTTCGCCAGCCCGCTGTTCCCGGACGTTGAGGACATCCTGCCGCTGGTCTCGACCTGGGGTTCGGACTCGATGAGCCTGGACAACATGCTGGACGTGTTGCTGTCCGGGGGTATGGACGTGTTCCGAGCCATGCGGCTGTTGATTCCGCCGGCCTGGCAGCATGTGCCCGGCATGGACCCGGACATGCGGGCGTTTTACGAATATCACGGCATGATCATGGAACCGTGGGATGGTCCGGCCGGCATCGTGCTGACCGATGGCCGGTACGCTGCCTGCACCATGGATCGCAACGGTCTGCGCCCGGCGCGCTGGGTGGTGACGCGTGACCGCATCATCACGCTGGCGTCGGAAATTGGCGTGCGCGATTACGCGCCCGAGGACGTGGTGGCCAGTGGGCGGCTGATGCCGGGGCAGATGATTGCCGCCGACACCGAGACCGGCGAACTGTTGTTGCCGCCTGATATCGACGAGCGCCTGAGGCGACGCCAGCCTTACCGGCGCTGGCTGCAGCGGCATGTACAACGCCTGGACGAGCTCGATGGCAGCCAGTTTCAGGCGGAGCCAGAAGCCGGCGACGATATCAAGACCCAGCAGAAGCTGTTTGGCTTGAGCTACGAGGAGCGCGAACGGGTACTGCGCGTGCTGGCCGTGGATGGCCAGGAAGCGGTCGGTTCGATGGGTGATGACGCGCCGATGGCCGTGCTGTCAGCGCAGCCGCGGGCGCTTTATGACTACTTCCGCCAGTCCTTTGCACAGGTGACCAACCCGCCCATAGATCCGCTGCGCGAGACGATCGTGATGTCGCTGAGCACCGGTTTCGGGCGCAATCACAATGTGTTCGAGGAGACACCGGACCACGCCCGCCGGCTGGTCACGGCAAGTCCGGTACT
>CAZZHF010000057.1:0-997 GCA_964653545.1 uncultured Gammaproteobacteria bacterium
ACCGGAATCAGCGTCACCGACAACCCCGCCGCCGCCGCCATGGCGTAGGTCTTGGTAAACGCCAGCGGGCCAAACAGCCGCCCTTCCTGTGCCTGCAGGGTAAACACCGGCAGGAACGACAAGGTCACGATCAGCAGGGACAGGAACAAGGCCGGCCCGACCTCGGTGGCGGCCTCGGT
This sequence comes from uncultured Gammaproteobacteria bacterium, assembly GCA_964653545.1. Lineage (GTDB taxonomy): Bacteria > Pseudomonadota > Gammaproteobacteria > Immundisolibacterales > Immundisolibacteraceae > Immundisolibacter. Next base: position 180 of record CAZZHF010000057.1, read on the forward strand.
CATCACCCGCCAGTGGTCCTGGCCCCGGAGCATCTCGCCCGGGTGCACCCGGCGCCAGGCTTCCACCTTTTTGTGCGCGTTCTCGATCATGACGATAGCCGCATCGACCATGGCGCCGACAGCAATCGCGATACCGCCCAGCGACATGATGTTGGCATTGATGCCCTGCAGGCGCATCACCAGAAACGCGACCAGCACCCCCAGCGGCAGGGCAATGATGGCGACCAGAGACGAACGCAGATGCCCCAGGAACAACACGCACACCAGGGCCACCACGATGAACTCCTCCACCAGCTTGGTGCCGAGGTTTTTCACGGCACGGTCGATCAGCTGACTGCGGTCGTAGGTGGTGACAATCTGCACCCCTGGCGGCAGGCCCGCCCGCAGCGCCTCGATTTTTCGATGCACCGCGGCCAGCGTCTGGCGGGCGTTCTTGCCAGAGCGCAGGATGACCACCCCGCCGACGGTCTCGCCCTCGCCGTCCAGCTCCGCAATGCCGCGGCGCATTTCCGGGCCAAGCCGAACCTGCGCCACATCGCCCAGCGTCACCGGCACCCCGGCGTCGAGTTTCAGTGGAATGGCGCGAAAGTCGTCCAGCGTCTTCAGGTAGCCGCTGGCACGCACCATCAGCTCCGCCTCGCCCAGGGTCAGCAGCGCGCCGCCGGTTTCCTGGTTGGCATTTTCAATCGCCGCGCGCACCTGCTGATGGCGGATGCCATGGGCCGCGAGTCGCAGTGGGTCGAGCACGATCTGGTACTGCCTGACCATGCCGCCGACGGTGGCGACCTCGGCCACGTTGGGCAGGGATTTGAGCTCGA
>CAZZHF010000057.1:1007-11837 GCA_964653545.1 uncultured Gammaproteobacteria bacterium
CAGGAACCAGTCCTGCAGCGCCCGCAGCCCGGACAGATCGTGGCCACCGCTGCGATCGACCAAGGCGTATTCGTAGATCCAGCCGACGCCGCTGGCATCCGGACCCAGCTCGGAACGGGCCGTCGCCGGCAGCCGGGCCTGGATCTGACTCAGGTACTCAAGCACCCGCGAACGCGCCCAGTACAGATCGGTGCCGTCCTTGAACAGCACGTACACGAAACTGTCGCCGAAGAACGAAAAACCGCGCACCGTCGTCGCGCCGGGCACCGACAGCATGGTCGTGGTCAACGGATAGGTGACCTGGTCCTCGACGATCTGCGGCGCCTGACCGGGGTAAGTGGTGCGGATGATGACCTGCACGTCCGACAAATCGGGCAGGGCGTCGATAGGCGTGGTGCGGATGGCCCACAGACCCCAGGCACCCAGTGCGGAGGTGGCCAGCAGCACCAGCACGCGGTTTGCCACCGACCATCGAATAAGCGCGGCGATCATGGCGCACCCAGTGGCGGGGTCGGCGGGGTGGCACCGGCCGGTATACCCAGCAGGCTCGCTTCCGAATCGATCAGAAACTGGCCGCTGGCGACCACCTGCTGGCCTTCGTGCAGGCCGGCCGTGATGACGGTCAGGTCACCGATCTCCGCGCCGAGCCGGACTTCGACCGGCTGGAATCGACCCTGTTCACCCGCCAGCATCACCAAGGCACGCTTGCCGGTGCGAATAATGGCCTCGGTCGGCAAGGCCAGCGCGGTGTGCTTGCCCGCGCCGGCCAGCACTACCCGCGCCGACAGGCCCGGGCGCAAGCGCCGGTCCGGATTGGGCAGCTCCAGCCGCACGCGCAGGCTGCGCGTGGCCTGGTCAAGAGAAGGCAGCAGCGCGACGACGTAGGCGCCGATCGCCTGCTGCGGCGCACTGACCAGGTACACCTGCGCCGCGTCACCCACCTGCACCTGCCCGGTCTGGGATTCGGGCACGGCGACCTCGACCCAGACCTTGGCCAGACCGTTAATGCGGGCCAGGGTTTGCCCGGCCGCGACGGTCATGCCGGCGCGAACCTCAAGTGCCTGCACCGCGCCACCGATGAGGGCAGTGACGGTATGGCGCGAGCGCGGGCGGCCGGTCTGCTCGACCTGGTGGATCAGGCGAGGCGGCATTCCCAGCAGCGTCAGCCGCTCACGGGCGGCGGCCAGCAGCGCGGCGTCGCCGCTGCCGGCAACCGCCAGCAACTCGTGTTGGGCCGCGGTCCACTCCGGCACCAGCAGTTCCAGCAGCGGCTGACCGGCCACCACCACGTCCCCTGGCGCCAATGGCCACACGCGCTCGACAAAACCCGCTGTGCGGCTTTGCAGGATCGCGACGTCCCGCTCATCGAAGCCGACGATGCCGCTGGCTTGTGTCTGGAGGGCGAGCGTGAGGCGCTCCACCTTGGCCAGCCGCGTACCCAGGTTCTGCGCCACGGCCGGGTCAATGGTGACCCCGGCGGGCGCCGCGGCACTGGCGCTTTCGGCATAGCGCGGCACCAGCTGCATGTCCATGAAAGGTGACTTGCCGGGCTGATCGAAATGCTGCTGCGGGAACATCGGGTCGTACCAATAGAGCACCTCGCCCTGCGCCTGTTCAGGAGCTTTGTGCATCGGCACGGCAACCGCTGGCGTCTGTGTTGCCCACCACCAGCCACCGGCAGCGCCAAGGCCCAACAGGACCCCGCCCAGGGCAAGCGCGGTCAGAAATGTCCGGGTTCTGCTCATGGGTGTTCTCCGGCCAGCTCGGTGGACGGGGCCGCGTAGGCATAGTGCAGGCGCGCCGCCAGCTGCTGACGTGCGCCGTCGAGTGCGATGGCTTCCAACTCGGCGTCAATGCGCTCACGGCGGGCTGCAATCAGTTCCACCAGGCTACCGGTCGCGCCGCGCCAGGCCGCCCCGGCCAGTTGCACTTTCTCCCGGGCCAGCGGAACCAGCAGCGTGCGTTGCCGGGTCACGGCCCTGGCCAGGCGACGGTATTCGGCAAGGTCGGTCTCCAGCATGGCAGTGTGTTCACGCAAGGCTGCTTCGCGCTCGGCGTCGAGCGCCACGCGCGCGGCGCGTCTGGCGGCGATGCGCGGGTTCTGACGGCTCGCCGCGAACAAGGGCAGATCGAAGGTCACCTGCACCATGGCCATGTCGCTGAACTGGGAACCCCGCTCCTGGTAGGCAAGCTCCAGTGCCCAGTCGGGTTTCCGGGTTGCCACCGCGGCGGCTACCTCGGCATCCAGCACCCGCAGTTTCGGGTCGAAGACCATCAACTCCGGGTGTCGATGCAACGCGTGTTTCAGGGCATCGTCGGCAATCGGCCAATCGGGAGCAGTCCCGGACAGTGGCGCATCGGCCGATGCGCCGACCCAACGCCGCAGCGCCGCGATGGCCTGGTCGCGCCGCGCGACCAGTTGGTCCGCACGGGCGTCGATCAGCGCCGCTTCCTGCCGCGGCGCAACGGCGTCCGTCGCCGGACTTTTGCCGCCGACGATCTGGGCGCGCACCGCCGCCTCGAACAGGCGGTTTTCTTCAAGCAGCGCATCGATATAAGCGAGTTGTTGCTCGACGCTGGCCCTCGCGATCCAGGCGACTGCCGTCTCGCGCAGCACCCGTTGCCGGGTGATCCGGCTCTCGGCTTCAGCGACCGCCACCTCACCGTCGGCCCGCTCGACCCGAGCCCGCCGTTTGGCGCGATTCGGAAACTCCTGCATCACGCCAACGCGACGCATGGTCATGAAGTCCTCGGTGAGCCGATAGCGGTCCGGCCCGTTAGTGGGCAGGTTATCGACGCCCAGACTCAGCTTGGGGTCGGGTAGCGCGCCGGCCGGGATAGCCGCCTGACGGGCGGCATCGATCTGCGCCGCGGTCATGCGCAAGGCGGGCGTGGCGCTCACGGCCAGGGCCAACGCTTCGCTGAAGGACAGCGAAGCGCCCGCCACCGGGCCGGCGGTACAGACCGCCAGCAGCAGAACTGCGCGGGCGGCAGGCGTGATTCGTAAAAACATGCTCAAACTCCAAACGTTTCGGCGCGGCCAGGGCCAGGCCAGCCAGCCGCGCGAAGCACACCTGTCGACTGGCGTGGACAGCCCACGCGTAGCCGGCGATGTGGTCAGGGAGTCAGAGCGAAGTGGGAGGTCGCCAGATGGCGCCGGGATGAAAGCCTGCCCGCGTCGGAACCGCACACGGCGACCCGGCACAGGCCTGGGGGAATACAGGCGCCGCCAGCGACGCCGTCAGCATGGCGACGCTGCCGGCAGCGCAGTCCTGGCCGGTCTTGCAGGGCTTGCCCGTCCTGGCAGCCGCGTCGGCGTCGTTGCAGCAGTCATGCGCGCCGGGCATCTCGACCGTCGCCGTGGCCATGGCCGCCTCCATCGGGCACGGCGCAGACAGCACCACGCCGAACGCACCGCCCTGTGTGGGCAGCGCGAGGCATAGCAGATACAAAAACAGGCGTTGTAACGGGCGCATGACCTGCCTTGTATGCCGTAACGACAGGCGCTTGTCCAGCGCCTTTCGGGCCACCACTGGCGTCCCGGTGCTACTCATACGGGCTATCCTGCCGCTTCCAGGGGGCCAGGACCGCATCACCATGAAAATTGATACCGAAACCGTGGTTCAGCTTGCCGGGCGCCTGCACCAGGCTGCCGTTGACCGCCTGTGCGCGACACCGCTCAGCGATGAGTTTCCACACCTGGACGAGGCCGATGCGTATGCCATTCAGGACGCGCTGGTGCGTCTGAAAGGCGGCGTGCGCAGCGGCTACAAGCTCGGCTTCACCAGCGCTGCCATGCGTCAGCAGATGGGAGTAGACAGCCCCAACAGCGGTGTGTTGCTCGATTCCATGCGCCTTACAAGCCCGGTTCTGGCGGCTGGCGTGCTGATTCAGCCACGGGTGGAGCCTGAAATCGCCATTCTGCTCAAGCACGATCTCGACGGCCGCGAGTTGACGCCCGAACACGTGGCCCGGGCAACCGCGGCAGTGATGCCGGCGATTGAAGTCGTGGACAGCCGCTACGCCGATTACCGCTTCAAGACCGTCGACAACATCGCCGACAACAGCTCGGCCGCGCGTTATCTGCTGGGGGCGCCGCGCGCACTGGCGGACGTGGACGATCTGCAACTGCTGGGCGTGCAGCTGAGCATCGATGGCGTCGTGGTAGACCAGGGTCTGGGCGCGGCAGCGCTGGGTTCGCCGCTGGCCGCAGTGGCGTGGCTGGCGCGGCATCTTGCCGAACGCGGCGCACGGCTGCAAGCCGGCCAGGTCATCCTCACCGGGGGTCTGACCCGCGCCCATGCGCTGAGTCCCGGCCAGACAGCGCTGGCGGAGTTCGGCGGCGGATTGGGCAACTTGGTGTTGCAGCACGCGTTGACCGGCGCCTGACCGAAAATCGGTCAATCGGGCCGTTCCAGGCGATCCCGACCGTTGCGTTTGGCCTTGTACAAGGCCGCGTCGGCGCGGGCGACCACACTGGCACCATCGTCCCCCTGCGCCAAAATCGCATAGCCGACCGAACAGGTGAGCGTGGTGTCGGGCCCCAGCGCCGGCAAGCGCAAGGCGCGCACCCGCTCGAACAAGCTGTCCACCAGGCGCTGCACCTCGGCCGGGCCTTCGACGAACACCAACACGGCGAATTCCTCGCCGCCATAACGCGCCACAAAGTCGTCCAGGCGCAGGAAAGAGCGACTCAGCAAATTGGCGAACGCTGTCAACACGCCATCGCCGGCCTGATGACCGTAGCGGTCGTTGATGGACTTGAAGTGATCAAGATCCAGCATCAACAAGGCCAGTGTCTGCCCCCCGGCAAACGACAGATCGATGTAACGCCGCAGCGCGGCGTCAAACGCGCCACGGTTGTACAGCTGCGTCAACGGATCGAGCTGCATCTGGCGCCGCGCATCCTCGAGCGCCTGACGGATATCGGCAAGGCTGGTTCCCAGCTCTCGCGCCTGGGACTCGAATTCCTCTCTGGCCTGCTCTGCCTCCTGCGCACGCTGGCGCAGCTCGGTCAGCTGCTGGGTGAGCGTGGCCCGCTGGGTATTCAGCGTCGCGCGCATCTGGCCCGCCATGGTCGCGAACTCGGCCCGCAGCTGCTCCACCGAGTCCCCGGCCAGCAGCGCCTGCACTCGTTGCAGACCCGCCTCCACGGCACCGGCGGCTTCACCATAGGCCACGCTGGCATCCCGCAACGCGCCGAGCAGATCCTGCGCCAGTCCGTTCAGCTCGCGCTCGCGCCGGTGTACGCCGTTCTGTTCGGCCTGCCGGCGCTCGCGAAAAAATGCCTGTGCCGGCACCCACTGCCGTTGCGCGGGGGCATCAGCCGTTGGCGTCAGACCTGGCGGCGGCGCGCCGGTCAACAAATGGCGCGCCCAATCGTCAAAGCCCTTGTAGAAACCGGCCGCCGACGCCCCCTGACCAGGCAGGGGGTGATTGGCGATGGTGCGAAACACCGCCGCCAGAGTCTCTACCGAGGCCTCGAATTCAGGTGTTGGCATGAGATTTTCGGACCGGGCGGTGGTACGGTGTAATCGACCCACGGGCCGCTTTCTTGAGGAGGAAACCAGTATGGCACTCGAGGGCCTGGACCACTGCGCCATCCGCACCACGCGGTTGGAACAGACGCGCAGTTTTTATGTCGATGGGCTGGGCCTGGAAGTCGGCCCGCGCCCGCCGCTGAGTCTTCCCGGCTACTGGCTGTACGCGGGCGGGCGGGCGGTGATCCATCTGATGGAAATCGGCTCGCATTATGAGGCCGACGTGTTTGGTCAACCCGTGACCGACCAGCGCGGCGCCGAAGGCCCGGGCGTGGATCACCTGGCCTTCCGGGTCAGCGGTCTTGCCGCGATGCGTGAACGCCTCGGCGCGCTCGCCATCCCCTACCAGGAGCTGTCCATGAGCGCGGCGGACCTGCATCAGGTATTCGCGGTCGATCCCAATGGCGTGATTGCCGAACTGAACTTCAAGGCCAGTGCCGAGGGCGTCTGAGTAGCCCCGGCCATCAGCCGGCAACGTGATAGCTGGCAACCCGTTCAACTTCCTCCCGCGAGCCCATGATCACCGCCACACGCTGGTGCACCTTCTCGGGCGCGAGTTCCAGAATGCGCTCGTAGCCGGTGGACGCCGCCCCGCCGGCCTGTTCCACCACGTAGCCGATGGGATTGGCCTCGTACATCAGGCGCAGCTTGCCGGGCTTGGTCGCGTCCTTGGTATCCCGCGGGTACATGAAGATGCCGCCGCGCGTCAGCAAACGGTATACATCGGCCACCATCGACCCCACCCAGCGCATGTTGAAGTCGCGCCCGCGCGGACCACTCCTGCCGGCTACGCATTCCGCGATATAACGCTGGACCGGCGGCTGCCACCAGCGCTGATTGGACGTATTGATGGCGAATTCGGACGTCCGTTCCGGGATGCGGATGTCCGGCTGGGTAAGCAGAAACTCACCGCTGCTTGGGTGCATCGTGAAACCCTGCACCCCGTGACCAACGCACAGCACCAACACTGTCGCCGGGCCATACACGGCAAAGCCGGCACAGACCTGTGCCGTGCCCGCCTGCAGAAAATCGGCGTCACTGAGTCCGGCGGCGCCGCGCGGCGCACGCAGGATGGAAAAAATCGAGCCCACCGAGATGTTGACGTCGATATTGGACGAGCCATCAAGCGGGTCCAGCAGTACCAGGTAGTCGCCGGTCGCACCGGGCACCCGATAGGGGCCATCGAGCTCCTCCGAGGCGATGCCCGCGACCACCCCGGTAGGGCCAAGCGCGTGCATGAAGGCATCGTTGGCAACCAGGTCAAGTTTTTTCTGTGTCTCGCCCGAGGCGTTGGCCGACTCGGTAGTACCCAGTATCCCGGCCAGCGCGGCATGGTTCAGTGCACCCGATATTTCCCGGCAGGCAGCGCCAATCTGCTGCACCACCGTCACCAGCGCCTCATCAATGCGGTGACTAACGGCGGCTTCGGTCAGGTACGCGGTCAAACTGACGGGTTGGCTCATCGGGGGTTTCCGGGGCAGCGCACCGAGGTGCTGGACGGGAGGGCGAGGATAGCCCATCGGCGGCCCGGCCGGCAGCCGGTGTTGCCTGCTAAAGTCAGCGCCACAGGCGGAGGAGCCCCATGAGTCAGCACATCCCGATCAGCGTGTTTTTCAATTTCCGCAGTCCGTACTGCTATCTGGCCTCGAAATCCATGTTCGAGCTGCCGGATCGTTACGACTGTCATTTCGAGTGGCGACCGCTTGGCGGCTGGGATGGCCGCTCGGCGCCTGAGCGGGCCAAAGGCAAACTGCCAATTGCGCGCCAGGACGTGAGCCGCTGGTGCCGTCGGCTGGGGATTCCGTTCAGCCCACCGCCGGTCACCACCGATCCGACGCGGGCTGGAGCCGGATCCCTGCTGGCGCAGGAACGCGGTTGCCTGCGCGAGTACGTATTGGCCGTGATGCACGCCGAGTGGGGCCAAGGGCAGGACATCGGTGATGCCGACGTGTTGTGCGCTGCCGGCCGCCAGGCGGGGCTTGATCCCGAACCGTTGCGCCAGGCCATGGACGACCCGACGCGGCTCGAAAAACTGACCCGACACTGGGCCGATGCTCAGGCCGCTGGAGTGTTTGGGGTGCCAAGCTTCCTGGTCGGGGACCAGATTTTCTGGGGCAACGACCGGCTGGATTTCCTGGCCGAACATCTCGTACACCTGGGCGCGGCCAGACCGTAGCCTATCTTTCTCAATTAAAACGCAGCACCACAGGAGGAGCACTCATGGGACGAGTCAGCGGCAAGGTTGTATTCATCACCGGCGCCGGGTCGGGCATGGGCCGGGCGCACGCGTTACGTCTGGCGGGCGAAGGCGCCACGGTTGCCATTTCGGATCGCGACGAAGCCGGGCTGAGCGAAACCCTGATAGCGCTCAAGGCCATCGGCGCCGAGGCCGGCAGCTGGGTTCACGATGTCACTGACGAGCACGCCTGGCAGCGGGTGGTCGACGAGGCGTGCGCGCGTTTCGGCCGCATCGACGTGGTGATCAATAACGCCGGCATCGCGCACACCGGGTCCGTGCTCGACACCACGGTGGAGGATTGGGACCGTGTCATGGCCATCAACCTGCGCGGCGTGTTCCTGGGCGTTCGCACGGTTGGAACAAAGATGCGTGACCAGGGCGGCGGCGGCAGCATCATCAACATCTCGTCCGTGTTCGGCATGGTCGGCGGCGCCATGGCGTCGGCCTACTGCGCCAGCAAGGGCGGTGTGCGGCTGCTCACCAAGGCGGCGGCGGCCGACCTGGCCGAGTTCAATATCCGGGTGAATTCGGTACATCCCGGGCTGATCGACACGCCGATGCTCAGCGGCCTGCTGGTGGAAGATAGCGAGGTGCGGCAGCGCATGCTCAGCGTGCAGCTGCAGCGGCGCGCCGCCGATCCGGACGAGGTATCGTCGGTGGTGCTGTTCCTGGCCTCGGACGAGTCGTCCTTCGTCACCGGTTCCGAACTGGTCGTCGATGGCGGCTGGTCGGCTCGTTAGGACAGGCCGCGACTGCTGGGCGGGAGCCCGCCGAAGCGCGAACCGGGGATCAGGGAATCGCTGATTTATTCAGCGCTTTCCTGACGCCGCGTAAGCCGGCGATTCCCGCCGGCCATCAGATGGACAATGCCGCCATACGCGCCCGCTGCGCGGCAAGCTTTTGCTGCTGTTCGGCGCAATCAACAAGCCGCGCGCGTTCGCTGGCCACCACCTCGGCCGGAGCCTTGTCGGAAAATGTGGGGTTGGCGAGCTTGGCCTGGCCGCGGGCGATGGCCTGGGCAAGCTTTGCCAGCTCCCGGTCCAGGCGTTCGAGCTCGGCAGTCGGGTCCACCAGCCCGGCAAAAGGCAAACGTACGGTGAGCTCGCCCACCAACGCCATGGCCGCCGGCGGCGCCGCGTCGCCCGCCACCCAGTCGAGATTGCCAATGCGACCGAGGCGCCGCAGCGGAACCTCATGACGCGCGACACGGGCGCGCATCTGCGCGTTGCCACTGAGCAATACCGGCACCGGCTGTGCCGGCGACAGGTTGAGCTCGGCACGCAGGTTACGCACGCTGCGGATGACTGCCTTGAGCCATTCCATCTCGGCGACGGTGGCCGGGTCGGCGGCAAAGTCCGAACCGCGTGGCCAGGCAGCCAGCATGATGCTGTCGCCCGCCACACCGGCGCGCGGCGCCACCTGCTGCCAGATTTCCTCGGTGATGAACGGAATCAGCGGATGCGCCAGGCGCAGCAAGGCCTCCAGCACCGCCAACAGGGTCTCGCGCACGCCCCGGCGTACTGCCGGATCGGCGTTGGCATCGGCAAGGACTGGCTTGGCAAATTCGATATACCAGTCGCAGTAGTCGTCCCAGACGAATTCGTACAGTGCACCGGCCACATAATCCAGGCGGTAGTCGGCGATGGCCTGGTCGACCCCGTCGATGGCAGCGCCAAGACGCGCCCGAATCCAGTGCTCGGCCGGACCCAGCGTGACCGGGCCCTGCGCCAGCGGCTGCTCGGTATTCATCAGCACGAAGCGGGCGGCGTTCCACAACTTGGTGCAAAAATTCCGATAACCCTCGCAGCGGGCCAGATCGAACTTGATGTCACGCCCCAGCGTGGCCTGCGAAGCGAAGGTAAAGCGCAGCGCATCCGTGCCGTAGGCCGGAATGCCTTTCGGGAACTGCTTGCGCGTGGCCTGCTCGATCTTTTTCGCCATCTGCGGCTGCATCAGCCCGGCCATGCGCTTGGCAACCAGGGTCTCCAGGTCCACGCCGTCGATGATGTCCAGCGGGTCCAGCACGTTGCCCTTGGACTTGCTCATCTTCTGGCCGTCCTGGTCGCGCACCAGGCCATGGACATAGACGGCGCGAAACGGCACAGCGCCGGCAAACGGCAGCCCGAACATCACCATGCGCGCGACCCAGAAGAAGATGATGTCGAAGCCCGTGACCAGCACGTTGGTCGGGTAGTAACGCGCCAGTTCCGGCGTTTTATCCGGCCAGCCCAGGGTCGAGAACGGCCACAGCGCCGAGCTGAACCAGGTGTCGAGCACGTCCTCGTCCTGGCGTAGCGGCAGATCCGCCGTCAACCCATGGCGGGAGCGCACGTCGGCCTGGTCCAGGCCCGCATAGGCTTGGCCCGCTGGGTCATACCAGACCGGGATGCGGTGCCCCCACCAGATTTGCCGGCTGATGCACCAGTCCTGGATGTTTTCCAGCCACAGCGCGTAGGTTTTTTCCCAGTTGTCGGGAATCAACCGGATATCGCCGTTACGCACCGCTTCCAGCGCCGGGCGGGTGATAGCGGCCAGGCCACCCGGGCGGCCATCGGGCAGCGTCTCGCGCGTCAGGTCCACGTACCACTGGTCGGTCAGGTAGGGCTCGACCGCGGCACCGGTGCGATCGCCACGCGGCACCATCAGCGTGTGGTCCTTGACCGATTCGAGCAGGCCGGCGGCTTCGAGGTCCGCCACGATGCGTTTGCGCGCCTCGTAGCGGTCCAGGTCCTGATAGACGGCCGGCGCGGCATCGTTGATGCGGGCATCCGGCGTGAACACGTTGATCTTTGGCAGGCCGTGGCGCTCGCCGACGGCAAAGTCGTTGAAATCATGGGCCGGGGTGATCTTCAGGCACCCGGTGCCAAATGCCGGGTCCACGTAGTCGTCGGCGATAACCGGAATCTGCCGGTCGCACAGCGGCAGCCGCACGGTCTTGCCGATCAAATGCCGGTAGCGCTCGTCTTCCGGATGCACCGCCACCGCGGTGTCGCCCAGCAGCGTTTCCGGGCGCGTAGTAGCGACGGTCAGGTGCCCGCTGCCATCGGCCAG
>CAZZHF010000058.1:0-11795 GCA_964653545.1 uncultured Gammaproteobacteria bacterium
CCACGTGGCGTGTTGACCAGAAAGCTATAAACGGCATCATCGGGCGGGTTATTCAAGGGCCGCCAGATTCGGCCACCGCTCGCAGTGTGGATGGCCAGACCGTCTACCTGGTGCACCTCCGCGCGCAGCGGCAGAACCCGTGCCGGCCAGTGCTCACCCTGCAAAAAACTGCCGGCAAGGGGCGCGAGCAGCAAAGCCAGTTCAGCCTGCCGCGGGTAGATCGCCACCCGTACTTCAGCGCGACTCTCGACGCCTGGAAAAATATCAATCTGAAACGCGGCCACCAGGGCCGCCGACTCCGCCAGCGCATACACACGCAGCTGCCTGGCACCGGCGCCGGGTCTCACCAACCAATATTCGCCAAAAGGCACAGGCTGTACCCGACCATCGCCGCCGAGTACCCCAACGGTCAGCGCTGTCGCACCCGGTAGCTGCTTTGCACCGACAAGCTGCCAGGCATCAGCCTCGAAACGGCCTATTTCGTCGCGCGTATTGATCCCCTCCAGCGGGTACAGCAGGCGAAAACCGCAAAACCCCGATGCCGCCGGCCCAGGCGCTGGCAGACCGGCGGCCGGCCAGTCGAACAGCTCTGGCCGATAATCGAAACGTTTGATGCCGCCAAGCTCAACGGAATTGAACTGTGCCGACTGACAACCCGCCCGAGGTGCCAGCGGCAACGGCACAAACCGCGACACCATCGACCATGGCGAACGCTGCGGCCTCAATCCCGCGGCCCGCCAGCGTGCGCGCTCCAAACCCGTTAACGCGCCATCTGCGGACGGCGGGCTGTATGGCGCTGCCGCACGCTGACTGGCGGTTTCCCGGAGCGCGTCAAAATCCATGCTCCGGCCAAACACGGGCGCGGCAACCGCAGCCCACAGGCTGAGCAGCACGGTGCAGCGCCTGATCACGCCGGGGCTGCAATGTACTGGTAAAGCCAGGTCTCGGTCAGCGTCTGCTCGCCCAGGCGCAGGTAACAGCGCAGCTCCACCGGATCGGTACCTTCGACATATAGATCGAACGAGGCCCGCCAGCGGTCAGTGCCTACGACTTTGAGGACGTGCATCTGATCCACCCGACCACGCGAGGCGGTAATGACCGGCGTCAGGTCGTAACGCTGTTCCAGTTGTGCCAGGGCTCCGCCGGAAAAATCAATCACAAACTTGACCCCTGCGGCGAGCTGGGCCGCGTGCGCTGCCGACAGCCCGGCGATGCCGTGACGCCCCTTCCAGGTATTCCGTACACGGCCGAGGTCCGGCACGAACGGCTCGTCGTCTCCCCAGTGCAGGCGGTAGTCGAAGGTCCAGGCGCTGCCCGCCCGCACCGGCTCTTTCGGCGTCCAGTAAGCAACCAGGTTGTCGTGGATTTCATCGTCGGTGGGGATTTCCACCAGCTGCACCGCGCCCTCTCCCCAGTCACCCAGCGGCTGCACCCACACCGAGGGCCGACGGTCGTAAAAAGCGCCGTCGTCCTGGTAATTCTCGAAGTTGCGATCACGCTGCGACAGGCCAAAGCCGCGTGGATTGAAGTCAACGAAGGACGAAGTCTTGACCACCGGTGGGTTCTCAATTACCCGCCACAGTCGCTCGCCGGCACTGGTCCACAGCGCAAGACCGTCCGAGTCGTGTATTTCTGGCCGCCAGTCGGCGCTGCGCCGTCGGTTGTTCTCGCCGTACCAGTACATGCTGGTCAGCGGCGCCACGCCCATGCGCCCGATGTCCTGTCGCACGAACAGCTCGGCGTGCACATCGGTGAGCACGGGCTGGGAACGGCTGCATGTAAAGCGATATACACCGGCGAGGCTTGGTCCATCCAGCAGGGCATAGACGATGATGCCCTCGTCTGCGCTCTGTTCCAGATAAAAGGCAACGAAGTCCGGGAATTCCTCCGGCCGCGGCATGGCTGTATCAATGGCAATGCCGCGTGCGGACAGACCATACTGCCCGTGTACTCCGGCGCTTCTGAAGTAGGACGCGCCCTGAAATGCCAACCAGTCGGTTTTGGCCGGCGCCGGGTCCATCACGCGAAAGCCGGCAAAACCGCTATGGTCAGCCAGCTTTCCGGCCAGGCCCGGCGTGCCGTAATCGAAAAGATCGGTCGAAAACGGCAGCTCGCGCGCCTGGTCTTTCTCCACCAGATAAATTTTTACCGGTTTGGACGCAAACCGGTGAGGGTGGAACAACTGCACCCCGAACCGCCCCGGCGGCTTACCGAATAGCGTTTTTTCCGCTTTGAAGCGAATCTTCTGGATGCTATCGAAATCAATGCCATAGAGCAGATCGAGATCCGAAATGCGGGGCGCGACATACGGCATTGTCGCCCGCTGGCGCGCCTGTTCGCGTAGCAGTTCAAAGCTGAAGCGCTGCCGTGGACCGAGTCTTACACCTGCGAACGCCAGCGGCGAATATGCTCCTGCCAATAACAACGCCCCACCGGCGCCGATTACCTTGAGCAGGTCGCGACGGGTCGGACGCACGAGCATGTTTCGACTTCTCCAGTAAAAGCGGCATGGCACGAGTGCGGAACGCGGGCGTGTACGCGCCCGCAGCGTACGACAGCCTCGGGGCGCCGAAATTCTACGCTGCCAGGACGCGGCCGCATCCACGACAAAAAAAGGCCGCCTCGTTGACGGGCATCCGTCCGCGCGCCGACTCCCGCGGCATGCGGCAGTCCCGGGCTCGCCTGTTAAACTGCCGCGCCCCCGCTTTCTTCCAACACGTCCAGAACCCTGCTCCCATGAAGCGCGATATCCCCCTCGAACATCTGCAATTCGCTACCCGTTGCGTACACGGCGGAGTCTACAAAGACCCCCTGTACAACTCCGTGGTAACGCCCATCTATCCGTCGTCCACGTTCTACTTCGAGGGACCGCGGCAGACCTCGGGCTACGACTACTCGCGCACCAAAAATCCGACCCGCGACGCGCTGGAAGAGAACCTCGCCAGCCTCGAAGGCGGCGCCGGCGCGACCGCCGTTGCGACCGGCATGGCAGCCATCACCACCGTACTGCACCTGCTGCCAGCAGGCGCTCATGTGGTCAGCGGGGCCGATATCTATGGCGGTACCTATCGCCTGTTCGCCAATGTCCTGCCGGCCCGCGGACTGCGCTTTTCAATGGTGGAAATGGGCGATCCGGACGCCGTGGCGGCAGCGATCGAGGCCGATACAGCTCTGATCTGGATCGAAACCCCCAGCAATCCGCTGCTGCACCTGACTGACATACGTGCGGTGTGCGCGCTGGCGCGTGAGCGTGGCGTGCTGACCTGCGCCGACAACACGTTCCTGAGTCCCTATCTGCAACGACCGCTGGAAATGGGAGCCGACCTGGTCGTGCACTCCACCACCAAGTATCTGAACGGTCACAGCGACGTGGTCGGCGGCGCCATCGTGTCGGGCACCCGAGAACTGGCGGAAAAAGTCGCCGCCACGGCGAATGCACTTGGCACCACCTGCTCGCCGTTCGATGCCTGGCTGGTACTGCGCGGCGTCAAGACCCTGCCGCTGCGCATGCAGGCACATGAGAAAAATGCTGCCGCGCTAGCGCAGTTGCTGGATGCCCACCCGCTGGTCGAGCGCGTCTACTACCCTGGCCTGTCGCAGCACCCCGGACATGGGTTGGCCCGTCGCCAACAACTCGGCTTTGGCGCCATGCTGAGCTTCGAGCTTGCCGGCGGCGAAGCGGCTGTGTTTCGCCTGGTGGAACGCCTGAAGTTATATGCCTTCGCGGAATCACTGGGCGGCGTCGAGAGCCTCATTGAACACCCCGCCAGCATGAGTCACGCCGCCATGACGCCACAGGCACAAGCCGACGCCGGCATCGGACCCGGCCTGGTACGCGTCTCCGCCGGCATCGAGGACACGCAGGATCTGCTTGACGATATGGCGCAGGCACTGGCCGCAATCGAATCAGGGGATTGATGGCACGCTTGCGGGCCGAAATCGGCGCCGTAGCCTGACCGGTCCCTCGGCAGCAGCCTGGTTTTTCGGCCCGCCGATGACGCGAATACAAACGACCTCGATCCAACACCGTGGTGGGCAGAAGTGAAATTGTGCTCACGCCAGCCCCCCTGAACCTGGTTGATACTGTTGGCGGACCACCGCCTGTGAGGTATCGCCATGCTGTTCATTACCAACCGCTTCCCGACCCAGAGCATCAAGACTCGCGTCAATCGAGGCTTCGACTTCGACCTCAGGAACAACTCCGCCAGCAACTCGGTTTTTTATTGCCGACGCCTCGGCAAGGACACGTACGAGGAGGTCGGCGGTTTCAACCTGATGTCGGAGCTCAAGAGCTCACCGTATCGCCAGTTGCTCGTTTACATCCACGGCTTCTCCAACCTGCCGGAGGCAGTGTTCGCGGGCGCGGGCGAGTTCCAGGCACTGTGCGACAAGAAAAAACCCAACGAAGTCCTGGTGCTGCCGGTGATCTGGCCCTGTGACGACGACCTGGGCATCGTCAAGGATTACTGGGACGACCAGAAGGCCGCTGATGCCAGCGCCTTCTCTCTGGCGCGGGTGCTGGGGCATTTTCTGCGGTGGCGTGAGGACGAGAAGCGCAATCCGAGCGAAGACCCCTGCCTGAAACGCATCAACATGCTGGCCCATTCCATGGGCAACCGGGTGTTGCGCGAAACGCTGTGGGCCTGGGACAAGTACGATCTGCCCAGCGGCGTGCCATTGTTGTTTCGTAACACCTACCTGGTCGCGGCGGATATCGAGAACGAGTCCATTCACAGTGGCCAGACCGGCGAACTGATCAGCCATGCCTCCCGTAATGTGGTGGTGTATTACGCCTCGGACGATATGGCGCTGCGTTCAAGCAAGGTGGCAAATCTTAAGAACAAGATCGCCTCGCGTCGCCTGGGCCACACCGGCCCGGAGGACATGAACCGGACACCCGCCAACGTGTATGCGGTGGATTGCGATGACGTGAACACCGCTTACGACACCCCCAAGGGCCACTCCTACTTCCGTTCCGGGAATAAGAAGGGCGAGCCCGGCAAAGTGTTCGACCACATCTGGGGCACGCTGATGACCGGCCGCGTATTCCCGGACGACGAGTTCCGCCGCACGAGCATCATTCGAAGTTAGACGGCAGGCGCCCGTCCTCCCAAAGACACCGCAACGAAACCTGTCGATTTCGAGCCCCGGTCCGGAGTCGATCGGTCGCGCCACATGGCGTTCACTTGCCCTGGGCAGGCGCTGAATAAATCGGCTCCCTACGCCGGGCTCGCTTCGGGCACCACACGCGCCGGCAATGCAGCCGGATCCCCGCGAAAAACCGGCGTCTTTGCGAACAGCGCCTTGCATCCTTGCGCTACGGGACGCACTGAATACTTCAGCGCCTCCCTAATGCATTCTATGCCTCCGTTTGCGACCAAGGTCGGATTTAAACCGATGGCCCGGTTCGGGCAGCCGACCCTAACATGCACCTTACTGGCAATCCAAACCACTTGTAAGCATTTCCCGGGGTTTGATGCGGGCAGACCCTCGTGGACACAGGCGTTACCACCTAATCAGCGCCCATAGACGGCATCCGCACCCATGGCGACTGATGAATGGATATCCCTTCGTGCTATCCCGGCGGCTCGGTCGGTACAGCGACCACACCGGCGTCGACCAAGCGCGCGATTTCGCCGCTGGACAGACCAAGGATGTCTCCCAGCACGTACTCGGTGTCGGCACCCAGCACGGGCGCCGGGCTGACCGGCAGGCGCGGCATGGCGGAGAAATCCAGCGGCGAGCCAGGCATGCGGTAGCAGCCTATTCCAGGCTGCTCCACCTCGCTGAACAGCGGGTTATCCGGCGTGCATTCGGGGTCGGTTTGCACCAGGTCCCGAAAGTTCTGATACGGCCCCCAGCACACGCCCGCGGCCTCAAAGATGGCAGACAGGTCCGCGTAATCGCGCGCGGCAATCCACGGGCCCAGCAGCGCCGCAATGGCATCGCGTCCCCGGTAACGATCGCCTTCCTGCGCGAAATCCAGTCTCGCCGAACGGGCGGCGGCGGCCAGCTCATCCACCAGGCCGGTGGCCCTGCCGATGGCCTGCCATTGCCGGGGCGTGAGGCCGACCAGCATCACACGCCGGCCGTCAGCGGTCGGGAAATCCCGCCCGAATGCGCCATAAAGGTCATCACCGGCGCGCTCGCGATCGCCGCTGTTGATCTGCACCTCGGCGATATATCCCAGATGTCCGGCCACCGCGAGCGCCACGTCCAGAAGTGCCAACTTGATGAGTTGTCCCTGTCCGCTGCGCCTGCGGTGCCGCTCGGCGGCCAGAATGCCGGTGGCGGCCATCTGCCCGGTGATCAGATCCCAGGCTGGCAGCACATGGTTGACCGGGCCTTGCGTGTCCGGTGACCCGGTGACGAGAGGAAAGCCCACGCGCGGGTTCACCGTGTAATCCACGGCACTGCCACCGTCACGGCTGCCGAGCACATTCAACATGATCAGGTCGGCGCGGCGGGCGGCGAGCGCCTCGTAACTCAGCCACCCGTGCGCCGGAAAATTGGTGAGGAAGATGCCGGCATCCTCGCCCGGCGCGGTGACGAGCGCGGTCAGCAGCTCGCGCCCCTCGGGGTGGCGCAGGTCCACGGCGATGGAGCGCTTGCCCTTGTTGAGTCCCGCCCAGAACAGGCTGTCACCGTTCGCGGTGACCGGCCAGCGCCGGTAGTCGAGCCCGCCGCCGATCGGATCGAAACGAATGACTTCGGCACCCAGTTGCGCCAGGGTCATGCCACCGAGCGGCGCAGCGACAAAAGCCGAGCCCTCTACCACCCGCATACCGGCAAGGATGCCGGCGCTCACGCGCGCACCTTCACGGTGACAAGGCGACCAGCCGCCAGTCGAGCACCTGAGCCTCGCTGCCGGGATCCGGACTGGCCGGCCCGCGCTCGGCGTACAGGCGCACGACGAGGTCCACCAACGACCCCGCACCGGACGTGGGATGTGTTGCTTGCACGTCGACTTCGCAGCGCAGCACATCGCCTTCGAACACCGGCGCGGTGTGGTCACAGGCATGCCAGCCAAGGATGGTGACCAGGTCCGGCAATGCCCGAATGAGCTGGGCGGCGGCCATGGCGATCGTGTGGCCGCCATAAACCAGGCGCTGGCCATAGACACTCTTGGCCGCGTCGGTATGGGCGCGCGCCATGTTCAGCGTGAGCCGCACCAGCTCCGGCGCGCTGGTGATGGTGTCGCGCGCCGCCACCTGATAGCGCGCACCCGGCCGTGGAGTGGTGGCACCGGGCACGGCAGAGCGAAAAGCGGCCAGGTCATAGTGAGCGGCGGCCGTGGCCAGGGCAGCCCGATCCAGCGCTTTCGGGAACGACTCAAGCGGGTCCGCGAAGCCGGTATTGGCACCCGCATCGCGGCAGGGAATCATCGGCGCGCGCCAGAAATGCAAGATCGTCTCGGCACGCTGGTTGATGACTTCCATTTCCAACACCGCGATGCCGGTCGCGGACCTGCCTTCCTGATGGCGGTTCTGGCGCAGCGCCGCGACGCGCGTATGGGTGCGCAGGGTGTCGCCAATGCGCACCGGCGAGCGCAGCAACAGACCCCGATAGAACAGATTGGCGCGCACCTCCTGCGTTGCATACGTGGTCTGCCCGGTGACCAGGTTACACACCAGCGCCGGGTGCGCGGCCATGGCCTCGCCGCCGATCACCGCCTGACTCAGGGGGGCGCTCAGGGGCAAGCGCAGCCGGTCACCGAACAGCGCCGCATGCCAGGCGGCATGGCCGGTGGTCAGCGTCACCTCTGGTGGGTCCGGCAGGTTTTGTCCGACGTGCAGTTCGTCGAAATACGGCCCTTCGACCAGTTCCATCGTGTCGTCCCTGTCGTTTGTGATTCCGGCGTTCGAGGGGCCGCGCATCAACCGACCAGCCCGGCCCGCCGCGCGCGCTCCAGGATTCGCGCCTGCACCGCCGCCACCGGTGCGTCCACCATCTCGCCGTCGACCGCGATCACGCCGAGGCCGTCCCGTTGCGCCTGGGCCCAGGCATCGACCACGGACCGTGCTCTTACAACTGCTTCGGGAGCCGGCGTATAGATGGAATTGGCGATGGCCACCTGCGCCGGGTGGATGCACAGCTTTCCGTCGTAACCCAGGTCCCGCCCCAGGACCGCGTCAGCCCGAAAGGCTTCCTCGTCGCGCACGTCGAGACACACGCAGTCGAGCGCGGCCAAGCCACGCGCGCGCGCCGCCAGCACCACCTGACAGCGCGCGTGATAGGCAAGCCCAATGTCCGAACGCAACTGCGCCAGACCCGCCGCGCGACAAAAGTCGGCATGCCCGAACGCAAGCCCAAGCAGCCGCCCGCCGCCGTTACCCAAGGCGCCCAGGTCCAACACTCCGGCGGGAGTCTCGATCAGCGCAATGAGCGCCACCGGCGCAGACCCGAGCAACTCCACCACTGCCTTGAGTTGCGCGGCCTGCTCGCATTTAGGCAGAACGATGCCGCCCGCCCCGGCCTGCGCCACGGCCGCGATATCCTCGGCGCCCCAGGGTGTATCCAGCCCATTTACCCGCACCAGCCGCAGCCCGCCGCTGGCTCCCGCCAGTGCCTGGCACACCTGGCGACGGGCAAGATCCTTATGGGTCGGGGCGACGGCGTCCTCGAGGTCGAAAATCAGAGCATCGGCTCCGGCCTGCGCCGCGCGTTCCAACTTGCGCAGGTCCGCGCCAGGCACGAACAGCGCCGACCGGCACAGCGGGTCAGCCAAAGAGCCAAGGGGCATCGTCAACATCCGGCAGTTGCGGGCAAGTCCCGGGGAGCCAAGAGCTTAACGTAGCAAACGGTCGGCGAAGACGCCTGGATCATCGCCACGCGGTACCGAATCTTCGCCGGGACACATCGGGCCGGGCACGTTGATACCCATGCCCCGACACCGGCAGAGGGATTTTTGCTATCACCACCATGCGCCGCTGAACCCTTATAGTTCCAGCGCGACAGCGCCTGGGCGCTGTCAGTCAACCAAGGCGATCACAGGCCACCGAAGTCGCCGACAAAAATTAATCCAGGAGGGGACATGACCGACCAGAACGAGGTGCTGGGCAGCGCCGTGCGTCGACAAATCAGCCTGCGGCTGATTCCGTTGTTGATCGTGATCTACGTGCTGGCGCACCTGGACCGGGTCAACGTGAGCTTTGCCGCGCTGACAATGAACGCAGACCTCGGGTTCTCGAACACGGTCTATGGCTTGGGCGCCGGTCTTTTTTTCTTTGGCTATTTCCTGTTCGAGGTACCGGCCAACCTGATCCTGGAGCGTATCGGCGCCCGCCGCCTGATCGGCAGCATCATGTTGCTGTGGGGCGCCTTATCGGCCGCCATGGCGCTGGTCACTTCCCCGGCCGATTTTTACGTAATGCGGTTTGCACTGGGTGTGGCCGAGTCGGGACTGTATCCAGGCATCATCCTGTACCTGACCTACTGGTTCCGTGATCGCGACCGAGCCACCGCCATTGGCCAGTTCTCGCTGGCCCTGGCCGTCGCCGGGCTACTGGGCAGTCCGCTTTCCGGGGCCATCATGGATGGCATGGGGGGCATGCTGGGCCTCGCCAGTTGGCAGTGGCTGTTCATTGTCGAGGGCCTGCCGACGGTCGCGCTCGGTCTGCTGGTGCTGATGGTGTTGCCGGATCGGCCAGCTCAGGCACATTGGCTGACCCCGGCACAGCGAGACTGGCTGGAGAGCGCGCTGGCCGCTGAACGGACGGCACCGGCCACGGTCGCCCACGGCATGCTGCGCAAGATACTGCACCCCACAGTGCTGGCCCTGGCGCTCACCTACTTCCTGTTTCTCGGCGCCTTCACCGGCGTGATCTTCTGGAGCCCCAAACTGCTACAAGCGCTGGACCCGACCCTGAGTGCCACGGCCGTGGGCTGGCTGGTGGGCATGCCCTATCTGCTGTTTGGCGCCGCCCTTATCGGGTGGGGGCGACACTCCGACCGCACCGGCGAGCGCCACTGGCATATCTCAATAGGCGCGCTGGGCACCGCCGGCGGGTACCTATTGATGGCTTACGCCGACGGTATACCGATGGTGTTCGCCGGCATGCTGCTCGCCCTGCTGGGTGCTGGCGCCGCGTTCAGCTGCTTTTGGGGACTGGTGACCGGCGCGCTTGGCCCGGCGATGGCGGCAGTGGGCATCGCCGTGGTCAATTCAGCTGGCGCGCTCGGCAGCTTTGTGACAATTTCCGCGCTGGGCAAATTGCTTGAAGCAACCGACAGCTATCGGCCAGGCATCTTGCTATTGAGCGGCGCTGCCACACTGGCCGCGATCCTGGTACAGCGGGTGCCGAGACGGGCACGGTAACCCGCCGCAGGCCCACGTATCGCGTGCCACCGCGTACCGGTGAATTCCTCAGCCCTTTTCGGCCGTCACATGGTGACGCACGGTCAGCACCGGGCACGGGGCATCACGGACCACCCGCTCGGCCGTGCTGCCCAGCAGAAAATGCTTCAGCCCGGAGAAGCCATGCGTCCCGATGACAATAAGGTCGGCGTTCTCACTCTTGGCAGTGGCAACAATTTCGGCGTCAGCCACGCCATTTCGCACCAGGCAACGCGCCGCATGATCGCTCAGATGCTGCACGCGGAGTTTTTCGAGTTCGCTCATCGCCCGCTCGGCCAGATCGGCGTCAAGGTTGATCACCACGCCAAGCTCGGCCGGATATGCCACCGGCTCGATTACGTACAACAGCACCAACTCGGCCCCGCTTGGGTCGGCAAAGCGACGGGCGTACTGCACCGCCCGCAGCGAGGGATCGGAGAAATCGAGCGGAACCAGAACCTTGCGAATGGCTAGCGAAGCGTTGTTCATGGCGACAACTCCTGACGGACGGTTAAGATAAAGGCCATGGTAGCAAGCCTCTCTTGCCAGGCGTAGGCCCGAGCTTGATTACAATCCACAAACGATTGAACTTGTTATAGAGTTTCATTCCGTCTGGGCCCCGCGTGCGGCTCACCCACCCAGCCAAGAGCCCTACTACCGTGGTCCGTTCCGAACTCATCGACCGCTTAGCCCAGGAAATCGAGGGGCTATCGCCCAAGGACATGGAACTGGCGGTCAAGTTGCTGCAGGAACAGATGATCGACTCACTGGCTCATGGTGGACGAATCGAGATCCGCGGCTTTGGCAGTTTCAGTCTGCATCATCGGCGCGCCAAGCTGGCGCGTAACCCCAAAACCGGCGAGGCCGTGCCGCTAGGCGAGCGCTACGTGGTGCACTTCAAGCCTGGCCGGGAACTGCGCCAGCTGGTTGATAATGGCGAAGGCCCTGCGGCCAGCGCCGACGAAGCCGACTAGCCCCTGATCAAACGTCTATACCTGCCTTACCCAGGAGAAACCCGAATGGATTACCAATACAACAAAGTTGCCAACTACGCCGACATGGGTAACGGCAATACCCTCCATTACCACGACATTGGCCAGGGCGAACCGGTCATATTCCTGCATGGTGGCGGCCAGGGCGCCGGTGGCTGGACCAATTGGCAGCGCAATCTGCAAGTATTCGCCGATGCCGGTTACCGGGCGATCGCTCCGGATGCCCTCGGTTACGGCCTGTCGTCCAAGCCAGCCGACGGCAATTTCGACTTCGAAACCCTGATGGAGTGCCTGGTCAAGCTGTTCGACCATCTCAAGCTGGATAAGGTGACCCTGGTCGGCAACTCAATGGGTGGCGCCATGTCCATCCGCTTCTCGCAGGACTTTTTGCCGAGAGTCAAGAAGCTCGTCGTGATGGGCCCCGGCGGCATCGGCCCCATGGAACGCTACCTCGCCATGCCCGCCAT
>CAZZHF010000059.1:0-11735 GCA_964653545.1 uncultured Gammaproteobacteria bacterium
ACCCGGATGCCGCCGGCCACCAGCGCGCGCGCCAGCGGCACAGCGTGCGCCAGATCATCGATGACCAACACCGGCATCACCGGCCCCAGATGCAGGATGTCGAGTTCGCTCATGCCAGAACCTCGGTGGACAGAACAGGCGCGGCCACTGTCGGCGGCGGACAGGCGGCAATGAACCCCCCACCCTGCTCGGCGCCGACCGCCAGCGCGCGGGCAAAGCCGAACAGTTCGCGCCCGCAGCCCCAGTGCTCGGTATCCGCACTCAAAACAGCCGGCACGCGCGTGGCCCATTCGGCGTCCGGTACCAGAACTGTCAGCTCGCCGCGCGTGGCATCCACGCGCAACACATCGCCGTCGCGCACCCGCGCCAGCGGCCCGCCGGCCAGGCATTCCGGGCTCACATGAATCGCCGCCGGCACCTTGCCGGAGGCGCCCGACATGCGCCCGTCGGTGACCAGCGCCACCTTGAAGCCGCGGTCCTGCAGCAGCCCAAGCGTGGGCGTGAGCTTGTGCAGCTCGGGCATGCCGTTGGCGCGTGGGCCCTGAAAACGCACCACGGCCACGAAATCCTGCTCCAGCTCGCCGCGCTTGAACGCCGCCTGCAAGTCCTCCTGCGTGTCGAACACGCGCGCCGGGGCCTGCACGGTGTGGTGATCCGGTGTCAGGGCCGAGGCCTTGATGACCGCCCGGCCGAGCTTGCCGGTCAGTACCCGCAGCCCGCCGTCCGGACTGAACGGATCGCTCAAGGGCCGCAGGATGGCCGTATCGCCGCTGCTTGCCGGCGCCTCGCGCCAGGCAAGCCGGCCTTGCGGGTCCAGAAGCGGCTCGCGCGCGTAATCGGCAAGATCCGCGCCGGCCACGGTGCAGACCTCGCGGTGCAGCAAGCCGCCGCCGAGCAACTCCCGCACCACGAAACCCATGCCGCCGGCCGCATGGAACTGGTTCACGTCGGCGCTGCCGTTCGGATACACCCGCGCCAGCAGCGGGACCACCGACGACAGCTCGGTCAGGTCGTCCCAGTCGACGTTGATGCCCGCCGCCGCCGCGATGGCCGGCACATGCAACGCATGGTTGGTGGAGCCACCGGTCGCCAGCAGCCCGACCATGCCGTTGACCACGGAGCGCTCGTCCACCACTTCGTACAGCGGTGCCAGGTGCTCGCCGCGGGCCAGTTGCACAGCGCGCCGGCCGGCCTGCGCCGTCAGCGCATCGCGCAACGGCGTGCCGGGATTCACGAAGGCCGTGCCCGGCAGGTGCAGGCCCATCAGCTCCATCAGCATCTGGTTGGTGTTGGCGGTGCCGTAAAAGGTACAGGTACCGGGCGCGTGATAGGCGCGCGACTCGGCCTCCAGCAGCCCCTCGCGGCCGATCTTGCCCGCGGCATACAGCTGGCGAATCTTGGCTTTTTCGGCATTGGACAGGCCCGACGGCATCGGCCCGCCCGGCACGAAAATCACCGGCAGATGGCCAAAGGCCAGCGCGCCGATCAGCAATCCGGGCACGATTTTGTCGCACACACCCAGGCACAGCGCGCCATCGAACACGTTGTGCGACAGCGCCACGGCGGTGGCCAGGGCGATCGTGTCGCGCGAGAACAGCGACAGGTCCATGCCCGCCTCGCCCTGCGTGACACCGTCGCACATGGCCGGCACGCCGCCGGCAAACTGGGCCACCGCGCCCAGTTCGGTCGCCGCCTGCTTGAGGATCGCCGGGTAGGTTTCCAGCGGCTGGTGGGCCGACAGCATGTCGTTGTAAGCGGACACGATGGCGATGTTGACTGCCTCGCCATCCACCAAAGTGGCTTTGTCGGTCGATCCGGAAGCCGCGCAGGCGTGCGCCAGATTGGAGCACGGCAATTCCTTGCGGACCGGCCCGGCACGTCGCGCATGCATCATGCGGGCGAGGTACGCTTGCCGGGTCGGCTGACTGCGGTGGCGGATACGTTCGGTGACCGCCGCAATTACCGAGTGGATGGCCATGTGCTGTCTCCTGTCGTGCGCTGCATGTATCAGCTCAGTCACGCCGATTGTCCTCCCGCCGGCCCATGGCACGAAAGTAGCAATCGCAATGCCAGTGAGCCGATTTCGCCCCAGCAGCGTGGAAAGCGACTATGAACCCGTTACACAGTTTCGACCTGATTTTTTTTGGCGCCACCGGTGACCTTGCCCTGCGCAAGTTACTCCCGGCGATGTACTACGCGTTTCGGGATAACAAACGCCCCGAAGGCTGGCGGATTCTGGGTCTGGCCCGCCGACAGCTGAGTCGTGACGATTATTTGGGCTTGCTCGGGGATAACTGTCGTCGGTTTATCCCAGCCGCTGATTTTGACGATGCCACCTGGGGCGAGTTTTGCGCCCGCATCGACTACCTCCCCGTGGACGGCACCGACCCGGAGGATTTCTCGGCGCTGCCCGCCTGGTTCGAGAATTGTGCAGAGCGCGTTCGGGTGTTCTACCTGTCGACGGCAGCGCGGCTCTTTGGCCCGATTTGCGAGGGCCTGGCCCGCAACGGTCTGGCCACGCCGCTGACCCGCGTGGTGCTTGAAAAACCGCTCGGGCATGACTGGACGAGTGCCGAGGCCATCAATCAGGCGGTTGGCAGCATTTTTCCGGAAGAACAGATCTTTCGCATCGACCATTACCTGGGCAAGGAACCGGTGCAGAACCTGCTGGCGCTGCGCTTTGGCAATTCCATCTTCGAACCCTTGTGGAACCGCGGCTCAGTGCGGGACGTGCAGATCACCATTGCCGAGCAGGTTGGCGTCGAAGGCCGCGGCGGGTATTACGACCCGTCCGGCGCCATGCGCGACATGGTGCAGAGTCATTTGCTGCAACTGCTGTGCATCGTGGCCATGGAGCCGCCGACCAGTATCAGCGCCGATGCCGTGCGCGACGAAAAGCTCAAGGTCCTGCGCGCCCTGCGGCCGATCAACGCCGCCAACATCAAGGAAAAGACCGTACGTGGCCAGTACCGGTCCGGCGCCGTGGACGGCAAGCCGGTGCCCGGCTACCTGGATGAGCCGGGTATTCCGCCCGACAGCCGCACCGAAACCTACGTCGCCATCAAGGCCGAGGTCGACAACTGGCGCTGGTCCGGGGTGCCGTTCTTTCTGCGTACCGGTAAGCGCCTGCCCGATCGCATGGCCGAGATCGTGGTCAACTTTCATCCGGTGCCCCACGCCATCCTGCCGGTGTCGGCCTCTTCCAGTGAGCCGAACCGCCTGATCATCCGCCTGCAACCGGACGAGGGCGTGAAGTTGTTTCTCCTGGTCAAGGTGCCTGGCGAGGGCATGAAAGTGAAGCCGGTGGCGCTGGATCTGGACTTCGCCGAAACCTTCAAACACCGCCAGTGGGAAGCTTACGAACGCCTGCTGATGGAGGTTATCCAGGGCAACCTGACGCTTTTCATGCGCCGCGACGAACTGGCCGCCGCCTGGCAATGGGTTGATCCAATTCTGGAAGGCTGGCACGCCCTCGACGAGGCACCCAAGACCTACACCGCCGGCACTTGGGGGCCTGCCGCCGCCAGCGCGCTGATTCTGCGTGATGGCCTGGCCTGGCGAGAGGAAGCCTGATGGCGATTGAAGAACACCTGTTCGACTCACCTGAGCAGGCGGAGCAAGCGCTGGCCGTTGCCGTCGCCTCGGCCTTGGACGACGGGCTGCGCGCGCGGGAGCGGGTAAGTCTGGTGGTCTCCGGCGGGCGCAGTCCCATCGGTTTTTTTCAATGCCTGCGCGACGCCGCACTCGACTGGTCGCGGGTCTGGATCACGCTCGCCGACGAACGCTGGTTGCCACCGGACAACCCGGACAGCAACGCCGCGCTGGTTACCCGACATCTGCTTCAGGGTGCCGCGTCCGCGGCACATTTTGTTGCGCTGTGGAACGGCGCCGCGAGCCCGGCCGATGCCATCACCGAACGCCGCGCGGCACTGAGTGCATTGCCCCGGCCTTTCGACGTCGTCGTCCTTGGCATGGGCGAGGACGGCCACACCGCTTCGTTGTTTCCGGGTGCGGCCGGGTTAGACGCAGCCCTCGCCAGCGACGGGAAGGCGCTGCTGGCAGCCATCTCGCCACCGCAAGCGCCACACCAGCGCCTGAGCCTGACCCTGCGCGCCCTGGTGGATGCCCGCCGGATTTATCTGTCGATCAGCGGCGCCGCCAAGCAGGCTGTGTACCGACGTGCCTGTGCTGGTACGCCCCCACAGAAGATGCCTATCGCGGCGATACTTCGCCAAAGCCGTGCGCCAGTCATGACCTATATCGCGCCTTGACTCGAAGCTTTGGTCATAGCCCCATCAGTTGCCGGTAACCGGCCCAGAAACCGCGAACGCCGTTCTCGTCCACACCCATCACTTCCATGCTTTCGACGCTGCTGCCTCCGCACTCGATGACCGATGTTTCGTCGAGGCTGCCGGCAATCCCCTGCTGACAGATTTCAACCGCCTCGCCGTCTTCCATTGAGATGTACCCGGCCGGTCCGACCAGGTTGTGCTGCTTCAGGCGATGTGCCGTCAGCTCGGGTGCGTCGTCGGCGAAGCCGTAGAAGGTCCAGACCAGCTCGGTGGCCGTGATCCCCTTGGTCTGAATCTGTCGCACCGCCAGGGTGTTCGAAATCTGCTGCACCACGACATTCGGGAATACGGACTGGATGGTCAGTGAAATCTCGCCACCCAGTTCCGGAACCCAGCGCAGTAACTCTGGCGCTTCCAGCTGCGCGTCCGCTTGCGCCTTGCGAGAGCTGGCTTGCTGGTAGTGCTCGATGCTCTGGTCCTCGGCTGGCTTGCACACCTGAAGCAACTGATGCAGCTTGTTTTTGGAAAGATGGACCCAGCCGCGCTGGCCTTGCCGGTAGATGCCGAAGGTCGGGTAAAACAGATGGAGCAGACCCCCGTGGTAGCTGTCGCGCGAGTTCTCGGCGTACAGCTTCCAGTTGCCGTTGAAATATTGCCGCGCATGGCCAAGGACGTGGATTGGGCGCTCGAACACCCGCTCGATGTTGCCGCAATGTTCGTCACCCAGATACTCCCGCAATGGCGGCGCCGCCTTGTCGAAACTGCCAAAAATCATCTCGGCGATGGTGTCGACCTGCAGCTTCTGCAAACCGTGTGCGGCCAACTCGAAATCGGCGGGATAGCCCCCCTTGCCGCCCAGCCCCTTGCGGAATGGCACGCCGACCAGATTGCCAGCTGGGTCGTAGGCCCACTGGTGGTACACGCAGGTATGGGTGCCGTTCGCACCCACGTTGCCGCGCAATTCCCGGCACACCAGTGCGCCACGATGAGCACAACGGTTGACCCAGCAATGCAGCGCCCCGTCACCGTCGCGTGTCAGAACCACCGGTGTGTCGCCAACAAACGTCGCCTTGAAGTCTCCAACCCGAGGCAATTCAGCATTCAGACCGAGAAAGTTCCACACCGGACCGCGAAAAATACGTTCCTGTTCCTGCGCGTAAATCGCCTCATCGGCATACAGCCGGTACGGCGCTCGCGTCTCACCGCCGGCTGGCCAACGCAGGGGCAGATCGGATACTGATGGAGCATTCATGTCTCGTGTCTCCTAATAGCAGGGCTGGGTTAAACGCGAACGGATCGGATACGGCGCGATCAGCTGTAGGCCAGGCATGCACGACCCTACATTGGATCAGCGAGGCCGGGGCCTTGTTCCCCCTCTGCAAATGCCCCGAAAAATTTATTTTTCGTTACATGTACAGTGTGCCCAATTTCGCGTACGCTTGCGAAAGCCCATGATTTTTGGCTGCGGGTGCCAGGCCGATTTCCTGACTTGGCCGGCAAGTC
This sequence comes from uncultured Gammaproteobacteria bacterium, assembly GCA_964653545.1. Lineage (GTDB taxonomy): Bacteria > Pseudomonadota > Gammaproteobacteria > Immundisolibacterales > Immundisolibacteraceae > Immundisolibacter. The sequence continues at coordinate 5,796 of CAZZHF010000059.1, forward strand.
GCGACGAAGTTGCGGGTTATAACGCGCTGACTGGCGGCTGAGTTTAATTCCCGAACCTGCCGGGACGCCAACGGACAGCGGTTTTAATGACTCCGGGACAGCGCCGACCCGCATCGCCGGTTCGACCTGTTTCGTTTTTGGAAGTGGTTTTCGGATATGACTTCGATTTATGTTGGCAATCTGCCTTTTTCCGTGTCGGAAGACGAGTTGCGTACCCTGTTTGAGGAGCATGGCTCGGTCCATTCGGTAAAACTAATCAATGACCGTGAAACGGGCCGGCCACGGGGATTCGGCTTCGTCGAAATGGATCCCTCAGAGGCGGCAGTTGCCATCCAGCGACTGAACGGCGTCGATCTTGGTGGTCGCGCGCTGCGCATCAACGAAGCGCAGGAAAGGGAAGCCCGCCCCCCGCGCCGCCCGCGCTAACCTCAGTCGTCTAGGTTTCCTGGGACCCCGCGGCGCATACGGCGTCGCGGGGTTTTTGTGTTGTTCAGAGTCTCCTGGAGGCGGATGTTATGGATGAAAGCATACAGACCAAGATAGAAGCTGCGGCATTCCGCCAGTTGCTACGGCATCTTGAAGAGCACACCGAGGTACAGAATATCGACCTCATGAATCTGGCCGGGTTCTGTCGCAACTGTCTGTCCAAGTGGTATCGGGCAGCCGCCAGTGAGCAGGGCGTGGAAATCACCGACCCGGAAGCACGCCGGGCCATTTACGGTATGCCGTACGAGGATTGGAAAGCTCTGTATCAAAAATAATAGCGCAGCCCATCAGCCGCGGTTTTGTCCATCAGGGGTAGCTTTGAGCGATCCGGACCAGGCTCCGACCTGTGATTAACAGAGGCATGGACTCCAATACTGGAGTCGGCCCAGGATCACACGACCAAGATACTTAGGGCACCTTTGCCGTAGCCCTGCACCTCGATCTCAAGATCAAGTCGCGCACATGGATTAGCTAACACCGGACCGGCTTCCTCCGGCACCGCGCCAACCGCGAATTCGGCCAGCCGCACCACCCGCCCACTGCCGGCGGTAAACAGGCTGGTCATCACATTGGCGACCTCACGAAAATTGTCAGCGATATTCTGGGGCAGGATGCCGTTACGTGCGGCATCCTGGGCAGCGCTGGCCGGAATCATTGCCAGTGAGGCGCCGGCCGCTGCCGCCACGGCGACATCGGCCACAATAATCGCCACTGTTTTTTTTGCTTCGTCCACACAAACGGCCACGACCGCGCCCTTGGGCAATTGCTTGAAGGCCTGTGTGGATTGAGCGGTTGCGTTTCTGCCCACCAGAGAGGCAATTAACTTACCCACCGCTTGTGCGGTGGGCAGGACCTTACTCGACATGGCACCCCCGAGACATATGGACAGATTGGCTCATAAAGAAGGTACGTCAGGCTGGCACCCGCCGTGCGGCCGTAAGGTAACGTGATCGTGTCGTCGACAGCGCTTGAAGCGAAACCAGCCTGAATTTCAGGTCAGAATCCGATCAAGAATCTGGCGAAAGGTATCTTCGGTAAACGGCTTGGTGATCATGAAAGCAGCGCCTCTTTCACGAGCCATATCACGCACCTCGGGGGCGGTTTCGGATGTTACGAAGCCGAACATGACTTTACGCCCTTCCGCGCGGACCGCATCGAGGAGCTCCAGGCCAGTCATCTGTGGCATGTTCCAGTCAGAAAGTACCAGGTCCGGCGGAGACTTCCGGATCAACTCAAGCGCTTGAAGGCCGTTTTCCGCCTCTTCCAAGTCATGCTTATCGTAACCCGCCTGGCGCAGTGTGCGCCGGACGATCATGCGCATAGCCTTGCTGTCATCTACCAGTAAAATTCTCAGTTTCAGCGTCCACCATGTCAAAGCGCACAATTAAGCTGTTACCCATGCAGGTCGTCACTGCACCTGATCGTGTTTGGTCATGCGTACCAATAATTTCCCTGCGGCAGAATCGAAAGCCTGTGCGAATGCCCATGTGTGCATTACCGGCTCAGTCGTTTCGGTTTCCCAGGTCAGGGGCAGAGACTGTATGAGGGCGCCCGGCCATAGGCCCTTTATGTTGCCCCCCAGAAGATTGGCCATCTCACCGACGGTATCCATGACCAGGCCCAGGTCGACCTCATCGACGGGCAATTCAACCAGATTGGCAGTCGCCTGCTGCGCCAGCGACAGGCTACAGTCAATACGCACGACGAGCTCTCCGTTGCCCTGAATTTCGATCTGGCTGCTGATGCCCGGCTCCGGGCTTTCGATCAATGAGGTAACCGACAAATCCAAGCCTACCATCGAGCTCCAGGCGGCGCGTGTCAAGGCTTCAATATCTACCGTGTCGATACTCATTGCCGGTACCTGTAGGTGCGTCTGTTCGGGCATTCTTCAGCCGGTAAGTGCCAGGATATATGCGCTCGAAATTAGGATCGACATTCAGAGTCGTTTCCGCAGTACCCAGCATAAGAAATCCATCCGGCGCCATAATTTGGCGCGCCCTTTCCAGTATTTTCTTCTTCGTTTCCAAGTTGAAGTATATCAACACATTACGTATCAATATCAGGTCTGGAGCAAGGTTTTCCGGCCAGTCTCCAATTAAATTTATCTGGCGAAATTCGACCATATTTCGCACATCTTCATTTAGCTCATAGTCAGCGCCGTTACGAACAAAATGCTGCGCCCGGTATTGCTCCGATAATCCCCGATCAACTTCGTGTTTTCGGTATGCGCCCGTCTTCGCTCGGCTCAGACACGTTGTCGAAACATCTGTCGCCAAGAAGTGCACACGCCAACTCGCAAGTTCCGGCAGCTGTTCGCGAATTCTCATGGCCAGGCTATAGGGCTCCTGTCCAGTGGAGCAGGCTGCGCTCCATATCTGTAGACGACGTTGTTGTTTGCGGGCTTCCATGAGCTTCGGTAACACTACCTTGGCCATCGTTTCGAACAGGTCGGGGTCGCGAAAGAAATACGTTTCGTTGACGGTAAGGGCGTCCACGACTTCCATGTACAAGTCATCACCGGCAGCTTGCCTCAAGCGCACAACCAAAGCATCGAGGTCCTTGAGGCCGTATTTATGAAAAAGCGGCTGCATGCGCGACTCGATCAGATAATCCTTCCCCGCGTCCAGCACGATGGCCACTCGACTGAAAAGAAGGTCTCGGATGTAGGCAAAAGAATGTGCGCTAGACGGCATGGCGAGTGGCCCTGTGTACGGTTCTAGCGGCTCGCGAAAGAATCGCGGATCCGAGTTCCGACAGAGGCAGCACACGCTCTGCAAGTCCATCCTTTACCACCGCCCCGGGCATCCCCCACACCACCGAGCTGGCTTCGTCCTGAGCGTATACGGAACCGCCTTGGAGGTATAGCGCGCGACAGCCGTTATATCCGTCCCTACCCATGCCAGTGAGTATCACTGCCAATACGCCTGCTCCGTAGCACTCAACCGCCGACTCCAGCAGGACGTCTACGGCTGGGCGGCAAAAGTTAACGGGGGGTTTCTGATCAAGCCTCAAAGTCGGTACTCCTGCTTCGCATACGAGGCGCATATGGTGGTCGCCTGGTGAGAGCCAGACGGTGCCAGGTTTCAACGGACTGCCTTCAACCCCCTCACGTACGCGCAGCGGGCAACGGGCGTCGAGGCGCTCAGCAAGCAGGCGCGTGAATAACGGAGGCATATGCTGGGCGATCAGCACGGGAACCGGGAAGGCCGCGGGCAACTGGGCCAGCACCGCGTCGAGCGCATTCGGTCCGCCGGTCGACGAACCGATAACCAACAGACTTATCTCCGATTGGGCCGTGTGCTCTCTCGCGGGCAGCACCGCCTGCGTTGGGGCCACTGGCGGTGTGTCCGCGCTGCCGGCGGCGGGCAACCGTAACAGGGGACGGATCTTGCGCGTGAGGTCGACGCCGAACTGCTTCAGATTGTCTTCTAGCGTCAAGCCCGAGGCTGGCTTGGGAATGTAATCGTCGGCGCCCCGGGACAACGCTTCCAGCGTTGTTGACGCACCACGTTCCGTCAGGCTGCTACATATGACCACCGGCAGCTGTGGCCAGCGTTTGCGTAGCTGGGACAGTGTCGCCAACCCGTCCATCTGCGGCATTTCGATGTCCAGCGTGATCAGATCGGGCGACATCTGCTCAATCTGTGCCAGCGCAGAGACGCCGCTGAACGCAGTGCCACATACGCTCAGGTCGGAATCACTTTCCACCGCGTGCTTGACCAAGCGGCGCATGAGCGCCGAGTCGTCCACAACCAGAATGCGTTTTGCTGTCATGTCGCGCTAGGACCGAATGGCACATTTCCAGCATGAGCGACAAGCTGGCGGGTGTATGAAGCGTGCTCGTCCAGGGTCGCTTGTGGCGCTCGCCGTGTCGGGTTCATCTGCGTGTGCACCAAGTGTTCACCTGGGGTTGCCAAAATCAAGACCTTGACTGGGGATATCAAGCCGCGCGCAGCTCACCCAGAAAACGGGTCACTTCATCCCGCAAGGTCGTTCCCTGGCGCGCCAGCTCATCAGCCGACCCCAACAGCTGCCCCGCAGCCGCGCCTGTTTCAGCGGCTGCGCCGCTCACTTCGGTAATATTCTGTGAGACTTCCTGGGTTCCGGCAGCGGTTTGCGCAATGTTCCGGGCAATATCCTGGGTCGCTTGACCTTGCTCTTTCACCTGGCGGGAAATCACGTTGGCGGTGTCATTCAGTTCGCGAATGGTGCTGCCGATGCCCTGGATAGAGGAGATCGCTTCCTGCGTGGCGGCCTGGATCGCGGCAATCTGTGACGCTACTTCCTCGGTCGCCTCAGCGGTTTGCTTGGCCAGGGACTTCACCTCCGACGCCACCACCGCGAAACCTTTGCCAGCATCGCCGGCGCGCGCCGCTTCGATGGTGGCGTTCAGAGCCAGCAGGTTGGTTTGAGAAGCGATGCCATTGATCAAAGTAACCACGTCACCAATCTTTCCCGCCGCATCGGCCAGGCTCTGCACTTTGGCGTTGGTTACCTCGGCGCTTTCGAGCGCGCGTGTGGCAATTTCGGCCGAATGGGAACCATGACGACCGATCTCGGCGATGGACGTGGCCAGCTGTTCCGCCGCCGCGGCCAAAGTCTGGACGTTTGCGGTCGCCTGCTCCGAAGCCGCAGCCACGGTAGCCGCACGCAGGTCAGTGAATTCGGCCGTCTGGCTCATGCTCTGGGCGGTCACCCGCAGCTCCTCGGCGGAACTGTTCAGCGTGTTCAGCGCCTGGGCCAGCGAGGTATCGAACTCGCCGATGAAGCGCTCAATAGCGACCCGCCGCTGCTCTTTGCCAGCCTGCTCGATCTGTTGCTCATTCTGCAGCATTTCAGCTTGACGGCGATTCTCCTTGAAGACCTCAAGCGCCCGAGCCAGGGAACCGATTTCGTCACGCCGGTCCAGATCCACCGCCACGCCGTCGATTTCCCCCTTGGCGACAGCACGCATGGCAGCCGTAATACGGGCGAGCGGCAGCGATACACCGCCCAGGGTAGTGAATACCCCCCATCCGCCAATAACCAGGGTGGCCAGCATTAATGTCCCCGTCACCAAACGCGAGGTCTGGTACATCGCCGCATTGCGGGAATACAGCGTGGCCGCCTGTTCGCGCTGGAAATCGATCAGCATCGAGAGCGCTTCGACCGCTGGGCTCAACTCCTGCTGCATACGGGTACGGGCATACGTTTCGAGTTCCTCAGCGTTACGCCGCTCAAGTATCTGTACCAGGCTCTCCACGGACTGATTGGCGTCCGCCAGTACCTGAGCCACATCGTTTGCCAGATCAGTCTCGTCCTTCAGCGCCTTTGGGCGGCTTTGATACTGTTCCCAGGGCCCTCTGATGTTATTCAGGGCCACGTTCACGGTCTGGCGGGCCTCAAGCCACTCTGTGCCGGTTCTTTGCGCCGTTCTAACCGCGTTGACGATGACTACCTGGTACTGCTCCGTCA
>CAZZHF010000060.1:0-11701 GCA_964653545.1 uncultured Gammaproteobacteria bacterium
ATCGGCTCCGAAACTAGCGCCCACGCTGCGATCCGTACTGTAACGCGTTCAGTGCTTCAACTATAGATGGCCTGTCCGCGGCTGCCGGGTGGATCAAGCGATCCTTCACGACAATGACATTTGCAAGGTAAACAGAGGCTGTGCGCCCATGAATGTAGTGATGATCGGGACCGGTTACGTGGGCTTGGTATCGGGCGCCTGACTCGCCAATTTCGATGCGGCGGTGACCTGTTTCGATATCGATCCGGGCAAGATCGAACATCTTCGGCGAGGTGAAATCCCCACCTGCGAACCGGGGCTGGACCATCTGGTAGCACGAAACGCTAGCGCTGGGCGCCTGAATTTCACTACCGATTCTCGCCGCTTCGGTGCGTGCTGCGGACCTCGTGTCTATCGCCGTTGGCACACCGAGCCGGCACGGCGATGGCCATGCGGATCTGAGTTACGTTTACGCTGCCGCCCGCCAGGTGGGGGAATACCTGGGGGTTACACCGTTATTGTCGATAAAGCTACGGTGCCGATGGGTACCGCGCGCCAGGTTGGCCGTATCGTGCGTGAAGTTAATCCGGAGTTCCTGCGCGAGGGTGCTGCGATTGCAGACTTCATGTGTCCGGCCCGCGTAGTGCTGGGAGTTGAGAGTCCCCCGCGCCGAAGCACTATTACGCTAGCTGTACCGGCCCCTCAACCTGATAGAGACACCGATTTTGGTCACAGGCTTGGGGACACTCGCGGTGGCCGCGTCGGGCTTGAGGTCGGCGACGATTTCGGCGTTTTCGCGCACGACGTCTTCGAAGCGCGCGAAGAACATGCGGTTGATCTTGATGCGGGCGGTGGCTTCTGTTTCCGACATTCAGCTACCTGCGCCTACCCGTTTTCGCGAAGCGGTTCATCCTGGGCGGTGGCCCGCCCGGCGCGCCCCACCCGCGCGGCATGACCGGAGCGGGTGTGACAACCTCAATCAATCCCGCAGCAAATCAATACTCAGCGCATGAATATCGGTCTGCATCAGCTCGCCCAGCGCACCGTAGATCAGCCGATGGCATTCGAGCGGACGTTTTCCGGCGAAGGCCGGGGCGGCAACACGCACGGTGAAGTGGCCACCCTGGCGGGCACCGGCATGGCCGGCGTGCAGGTGGCTGTCGTCGATCAGTTCGAGCCGGGTCGGCGCGAGTGCGGTTTCCAGACACGCACGAATCCGCGCCATGCGTTCGCTGGCAACGCTGTTACTCATGCGGCGGACTCTCTTGGCTCGGCGGCGGGCGCCAGATGACGGCTCACGTAGACCCCCTGCGCCAGGGCAAACAGCAGGGTCATCCCGAGCAGACCAAACAGCTTGAAGTTGACCCACAGGTCCCGGTGCAGCTTTTGCAGATAAGCCGCCTGGCGAGCGCCGGGCGCCAGAACCGAAAGTTCGGTGCGCTGCTGAGCGCTCAGGTCGGTCAGGGTCTTGCCGTGAACGCCCTGGGCATAGGCTTGGTCGTCTACCGCAACCTGCTGGTAAATCACCTGCTCCTGGGCACCGAGCCCATGGGGGGAGACTTCATAGACAAATGCAACATAAGCGTTCAGCGCCCCGCTGAGCATGAAAAAACCGACCCAGGCCCAGGTCAGGCGCCGCCACACCGGCCTTGGCAACACCAGTTGCGCGCCCAGCATGCGCTCGGTCAGCGATGCGCGGCCAAACAGGCTAAACGCGAATGCGATGGCGAAAGCCCAGTTGATGAGGCTGGGTTTCCACATAATGAAGCGCTCGTCGTGCAGCGCAATGGTGAGTCCACCCAGCCCCCCCAGCAGGGCCAGGTTGAACCACTGCGTCTTGTCGACCGGCCGGCGCAGGACGCGCAGGACGATGATCTGACCGGCCGCCACGGCCACCGCCGCACCGGTGGCCCAGTAAATACCCGCGAACTTGTAGGCGGCAAAAAACACCACGATGGGCAGAAAATCGAATAGCAGTTTCACGCCAGTAAGAACTCCGAAGATTCATTTAAGGCCGCGCCGATAATCACCCGGATGTCCGGGTGACACGCCACACGACCCAGAAACGCTACCATGCCGACCCTTACCCTTCGCGTATCACGGGCTGACTCGCACTCATGCGGCGCTTTTACCTGCATCCGGACAACCCACAGCCGCGCTTGCTCGCCCAGGCCGCCGAGGCCATAGCGGGCGGCGCGCTGGCAATCTGCCCGACCGACTGCAGCTATGTGCTGCTATGCGGCCTGACTGACAAGGCGGCGATGGAACGCCTGCGCACGCTGCGTCAGCTGGCGCGGGATCATCCGCTGTCGCTGCTGTGCCGCGACCTGAAGCAAGTAGCGACTTACGCCACGCTGGGCACCACCGAACACCGCCTGCTGCGCGCCACGCTGCCGGGGCCGTACACCTATTTGCTGCCGGCCACGCGCGAGGTACCAAAACGGCTGCAGGACCGCCGCCGCACCGTGGGGATACGCATCAGCACCCATCCGGTGCCGCAGGGTCTGCTGGCGCGGCGGGAGGAGCCGCTACTGTGCAGCACGCTGCAACTGCCGGGTGATGCCTTTCCACTCACCGATCCGGAGGATATGGCTGAGCGCCTGGGCAAACTGGTGGATCTGCTGCTCGATGCCGGGCATGCGGATTTTCAAGTCAGCACGGTGGTAGCGTTTGAGGATGGCCTGCCACGGGTGGTACGGCCGGGCAAGGGTGATCTGGCACCCGCTGGCGGTGGACACTGGCAGGACGCTCAGACCTTGTAGTAATCGCGATACCAGGCGATGAAGTTACGTACGCCGGTTTCGATCGGAGTAGCCGGCCGATAGCCGACGTCGGCCGACAAATCCTCGATATTGGCGGACGTTTCCGGCACGTCGCCCGGCTGCATCGGCAGCAGGTGCTTTACCGCGCTGCGGCCCAGACAGTCCTCGATCACTTCGATATAGCGCAGCAGTTCCACCGGGCGGTTGTTGCCGATGTTGTAGACGCGAAACGGTGCCAGGCTGCTGGCCGGATCCGGCTGGTCGCCATCCCAGGCAGGGTTGGGCGCCGCCACCCGCGCGCTGACGCGCAGCACGCCTTCGACAATATCGTCCACATAGGTGAAGTCGCGCCGGTGATGGCCCTGGTTGTAGACCTCGATCGGCTCCCCGGCAAGGATGGCGCGGGTGAACAGGAACAGCGCCATGTCGGGCCGGCCCCACGGGCCATAGACGGTAAAAAAACGCAGCCCGCTCACCGGCAGGCCATACAAGTGCGCGTAGCAATGCGCCATCAACTCGTTGGACCGCTTGGTCGCGGCGTACAGACTCAGCGGATGATCAGCGACGTCGTGCTCGGAAAATGGCAGCCTGGTATTGGCGCCATACACGGAACTGCTGGAGGCGTACACCAGATGCTCGACAGCCTGGTGGCGGCATCCTTCCAGGATGTTCATGAACCCGACCAGGTTGGAATCGATATAGGCATGCGGATGGGTCAGCGAGTAACGCACGCCGGCCTGGGCGGCCAGGTGGATCACCCGTTGAGGGCGAATGTCCGCGAACAGCCGCTCCATGGCCGGGCGGTCATGCAGGCTGACGCGCGCCTCGGTAAACCCGGCCTGGGAGGTAAGGCGCGCCAGGCGCGCCAGCTTGAGGTTGACGTCGTAATAGTCGTTGACCTCGTCCAGGCCAATCACCTGGTGACCCTGCGCGAGCAGGCGGTGCGCCACCGCAGAACCAATGAAACCGGCAGTACCGGTCACAAGAATGCGCATGGGCGCCCCGGCATCGCTCATAACCGTTCGTCCACCCAGTCGCGTGGCAGGACCGACTTGATGTCATACACCACCGATTTCGGCGCTTTATATCCGGCCAGCTGATCGGCGCTCATGGCGACAAACTGGTGGTGCGCCACCGCCAGCACAACCGCGCTGTACGCGCCCGGCGCCGGTTCCCCGCACAACTGAATGCCGTACTCCTGCTGGCAAGCCTGCGCGTCGGCCCACGGGTCGTGTACGTCCACTTGCATGCCGAGGTCTTCCAGCTCGCGCACCACGTCCACCACGCGGGTGTTGCGCACGTCGGGACAGTTTTCCTTGAAAGTGACCCCCAGCACCAGTGCCCGCGTGTCGGCCACCGGCAGGCGACGCCGCATTAACAAGCGCGCCACCCGCTCGGCCACGTAGCGGCCCATGCCGTCGTTGATGCGCCGGCCGGCGAGGATGACTTCCGGGTGATAGCCGATTTCCTGCGCCTTGTGGGTCAGGTAATACGGGTCGACACCGATGCAGTGCCCGCCCACCAGGCCCGGCCGAAACGGCAGGAAATTCCACTTGGTGCCGGCCGCCTCCAGCACCTCTGTGGTATCGATACCGAGGCGGTTGAAGATCAGCGCCAGCTCGTTGACCAGGGCGATATTCAGATCGCGCTGGGTGTTCTCGATCACCTTGGCCGCCTCGGCAACGCGAATGCTGCTCGCTTTATGGGTCCGTGTAATGGCCGCGTACACGGCATCGACATAGTCCGCGGCCTGCGCACTGGAGCCGGAGGTGATCTTGGTGACGGTTTCCAGGCGGTGCTCCCGGTCGCCCGGGTTGATGCGCTCGGGGCTGTAGCCGACGAAGAAATCGCGATTCAGCGCAAGGCCTGACTCGCGTTCCAGGACTGGCACGCAGATTTCCTCGGTTGCGCCCGGATAGACAGTGGATTCGTAAACCACCACCCCGCCCGGTTTCAATGCGTGGCCCACGGTGCGACTGGCTGCGAGCAAGGGCCCGAAATCCGGGCGCTTCTGGGCATCGACCGGGGTCGGGACCGTGACAATGAAGGTGTTGCAGTCGGCCAGATCGGCCGGGTCGCAGGACAGGCGCAGCGCGCTTTGGCGAAGTTCGTCCCGGCCTGTTTCGCCAGTGGCATCGTGAGCACCACGCAAGGCCTCGATACGACCCCTGCTGATGTCAAACCCCAGCGTTGGCAGGTGCCGCGCCAGCGCCACGGCCAACGGCAGGCCGACGTAGCCCAGCCCTAAAACACCCACCCGCGCCTGCGCTAGCGTCATCATCGGCTGTGTTGCCGTAGGGCCTGGCCTGTCAAAGGAAGCCGACCCACGCGCCACGTCGGGCGTGGCGATGGCACCGGCCTAAAAAATCGCAACTGGTCGGGGTGAGAGGATTCGAACCTCCGGCCCCCGCCTCCCGAAGACGGTGCTCTACCAAGCTGAGCTACACCCCGATTGCGACACGCAAACCGCGGCACCCTGCCGAGGGAACCGCGAACTAAAAATCCCGGGAAACGGCGAATCGAGCAAGACCCAACAGCGCTTCCCGTGCCGACGAGTCGGGCAGCCCCGCCAAGGCGGCCTGTGCGCGGTCGACGTAGGTCTGCGCGAGGGCCGCAGTGTACGCAATGGCCCCGGTTGATTCAATGGCAGCGGCGACGGCGCCCAGATCGGGCGCTGCATCGCCACGGATGGCGGCACGCAACAAATCGGCCTGTACCTGCGTGCCCTGCTGCATGGCATAGACCAGCGGCAGGGTCGGGCTGCCGTCGGCCAGATCGTCGCCCAGATTCTTGCCGATCCGCGCCGCGTCGCCACGGTAATCAAGCAAGTCGTCCACCAACTGGTAGGCGAGGCCAAAATGCAGGCCGTAATCGGCCAACGCGTCCTGCACCGTCGGGCCCTGGCCGGAGATCAGTGCGCCGCAACGAGCGGCCGCCTCGAACAGCGTCGCGGTCTTGCTGCGGGCAATGGCCAGGCACTGCTCGGGCGTCGCCAGCGGGTTGCGGCGGTTCAGGTACTGGAGCACCTCGCCTTCGGAAATCTGGTTGGTCGCCGTCGCCAGGACGTCCATCACCGCCGACGAGCCCAGTTCCACCATCATCTGAAACGAACGCGAATACAGAAAGTCGCCCACCAGCACGCTCAGACCATTGCCAAAACGGCTGTTGGCGGTGGCCTGACCGCGACGCAGCGAGGACTCATCCACCACGTCGTCATGCAGCAGAGTGGCGGTATGAATGAACTCCACAATCGCCGCCAGCAGACAATGTTGACTGCCGCGGTAGCCACAGGCGCGGGCCGCCAGCACCGCCATCACCGGCCGCAGCCGCTTGCCGCCGCCATGGATGATATAGCCCGACATCTGGTCGACCGTCGGCACCGCCGAATGCAGGCGCTGCTCGATGAGGCTGTTGACGCTGGCCATGTCGGCCGCGGCGGGCGCCAACAGATGTGCGAGAGAAGTCGTGGTCATGCACTTGCTATTGGGGTGCGGAAGGCGCCGGATGCTAGGTTTCAGCCTATAAGGGTGTCAAGCCATTTGACCCCCGCCCCCGCCAGCACTAGAATTTGCGCCCTTTTTGATCGTGCGGAGCGACGCTCGTCGTGTCTGCGCGAAGTTGGCGTCGGGGAAGTTCATGTTTGCGGTAATCGAGACCGGTGGCAAGCAGTACCGGGTTGAGCAAGGCAGTGTCTTGCGGGTGGAAAAACTGGACGGCGCGGTCGGTGACACGCTCCGGTTCGACCGCGTGCTGATGGTTGGCGCCGGGGCCGACGTGAAGATTGGCCGCCCGTACCTGGATGGGGCCACCGTCACCGCCGAACTGCGCGCACTCGGTCGGCATCCAAAAATTCACATCATCAAGTTTCGCCGACGCAAGCACCATCAGAAACAGATGGGGCATCGTCAACACTACGCCGAGATCGCCGTCACCGGCATCGAAGCCCCGTAACGCAGCAGCGCCCGGAGCATAAACAGCCATGGCACATAAGAAAGCAGCGGGCAGTTCCCGCAACGGCCGCGATTCCGTCTCCAAACGTCTTGGCGTCAAGCGCTTCGGCGGCGAACTGGTAATTGCGGGCAATATCCTGGTCCGCCAGCGGGGCACCGAGTTCCACCCGGGCGTCAATGTCGGCCTGGGGCGCGATCACACGCTGTTCGCGCTGGTCGACGGCCATGTGCGCTTTCGGGTCGGGGGCGAAAAAAATCGCCGCTTCGTCAGCGTGGAGCCGCTCGCCTGACCGCGACCGCGTTTGCAAGGTCCGGCCCGGCCGGCGCCAAAGCCCCGCTCCGGCGGGGCTTTGTATTTGTACGTTATCCATGACCACCGGCTATGCGATTCGTTGATGAAGCCACGATTACCGTTGCCGGCGGCAAGGGCGGCAACGGTTGCCTCGGCTTCCGCCGCGAGAAATACATTCCGTTCGGCGGCCCCGATGGCGGCGATGGCGGCGATGGCGGCAGCGTTTACCTGGTGGCTGACGAGGGCCTGAGCACGCTGACGGATTTTCGCTACAAGCGAGAGTTTCACGCCCAGAGCGGTCAACAGGGCTCCGGCAGCAACCGCACCGGCAGCGCAGGCCAGGACCTCGAAGTAACTGTACCCCTCGGTACCGTGGTGCACGACGCCGATACCTCCGAGCTGATCGGCGACCTGACGCGCCACGGCCAGCGCCTGCGGGTTGCCGCCGGTGGCTTCCATGGCCTTGGCAACACCCGTTATAAAAGCAGCGTCAACCGCGCGCCGCGCCAGACCAGTCCCGGCTCTCCCGGCGAGCAGCGGCGGCTGGCACTGGAGCTGCGCTTGCTTGCAGACGTGGGGCTGCTCGGTGCACCCAATGCCGGCAAGTCCACCTTGCTGGGGGCGGTATCGAAGGCAAGCCCCAAGATCGCCGACTACCCCTTCACCACGCTCAATCCGGAACTGGGTGTGGTCGAAGTGGATCGCGTGCGGCGTTTCGTAATGGCGGACATTCCGGGCCTGATCGAGGGCGCGGCCGCCGGCGCGGGCCTGGGCACACAGTTCCTGCGCCACCTGGCACGTACCCGGCTGCTGCTGCATGTAGTCGACCTGTGCCCTCTCGATCCGGACACCAGCCCGGCCGCGGAGGTGCGCAAGCTCATCCCGGAACTTGAGGCGTTCAGTCCGGAGCTGGCAGCTCTGCCGCGTTGGCTGGTGCTGAACAAAGCCGATCTGCTGCCGGCCGAGGAAGCCGCCAGCCTGGGCACTGAGGTTGCCCGGGAGCTGGACTGGCATGGGCCGTTGTTTGTCGTGTCAGCGGCCACCGGCGGCGGCTGCCAGGCGTTGTGCGAGGCAGTGATGCGCCACCTCGAACAGCTACCTGCCGCCGCCTCGGCATGAGTCGCGCGGCATACGCCGGCGCTGGGCGCTGGGTGGTCAAGATCGGCAGCGCGCTGCTCACCGCTGGCGGTGCCGGCCTCGATGTGGCGGCCATCGGCGACTGGGTATCACAGCTGATCCGCCTGCGCGCACAGGGCCTGCAACTGGTGCTGGTGTCGTCGGGAGCGGTGGCCGAAGGCATGCGCCGTCTGGGCTGGACCCGTCGACCCGAGGCCATCAACGAACTCCAGGCGGCGGCCGCGGTTGGCCAAGCCGGCCTGGTGCAGGCCTGGGAAAGTTGTTTTCAGGGCCACGGCGTGCACACCGCGCAGGTGCTGCTGACCCACGAGGACCTGGCCGATCGCCGACGCTACCTGAATGCCCGCAGCACGCTGCGCACGCTGCTCGACATGGGCGTGATACCCATCATCAACGAGAACGACACGGTGGCCTTCGAGGAGCTGCGCGTGGGCGACAACGACACCCTCGGCGGATTGGTCGCCAACCTGGTCGAGGCCAAGTTGCTGGTGCTGCTGACTGACCGCGATGCCATGTACGACGCTGACCCGGCCCTGCACCCGACCGCACAGCGCGTGTCGGAGACCTACGCCTCTGACCCGGCTCTGGACGCCATGGCAGGCCCTGGCGGGGGCGTGCTGGGCCGCGGCGGCATGCAGACCAAGCTTGCCGCCGCGCGCCTGGCAGCACGCTCGGGCGCCGCCACCTGGATAGTCGGCGGCACCATCGAGCACGTACTGACGCGACTGGCCGCCGGCGAGGACATCGGCACCCTGCTGCTGCCGGACAGCGAGCCCCTGCTGGCGCGCAAGCTTTGGCTGGCCGGCAACCTGAAGGTACTCGGCCGGCTACAGGTGGATGCCGGCGCCGAGCAGGTGCTGCGCCAGGCCGGGCGTAGCCTGCTGGCGGTCGGAGTGGTGCAGGTCGAGGGGAATTTCCGGCGCGGCGACCTGGTCGCCTGTGTCAGCAGCGACGGCCGTGAGATTGCGCGTGGACTGAGCAACTACAGCGCGCAGGAAGCGCGCCAGATCAAGGGCCTGCCAAGCAGCCGTTTCGTCGAGGTGTTGGGTTACGTGGATGAGCCGGAGCTCATCCATCGCGACAATCTGGTGCTTGTATGAGGACCGGCAGCCCGGCAGTCGGAACGGCGCCTGGCGCCTCAGGCCGCAGGCGCTGGCTTGCTGCGCGCCCGGCTGGCGCGTGGCGCCTTGGCTGCCATGGCAGCGTCCGCCGCCGGCGCCTCTTGGCCCAGGGCCACGATGCGTTTATTCAGCCGGCTCTTGTGGCGGGCCGCCTTGTTCTTGTGGATCAGGCCACGGGCCGCGGTGCGGTCCAGCAACGGCACTGCCACACGATATTGGGTGGTCGCTGTGTCGGCGTCACCGGCCCGGATCGCCGCCAGTACCCGCTTGACAGCAGTGCGAAGCGCCGACCGGCGGCTGGCATTGCGCAAACGGTGATCATCGTTCTGGCGCGCACGCTTGATGGCTTGTGGGCTATTGGCCAAGGCAAAATCCCTTCGTCGAAAAGAATAAAAAGGCCGCGAACTATGCGCAGCGGCGGCGCTATTGTCAATCACAAAGCCACTATGACGGGGCGCTGAGCAGTGCTGCGCTCGGCCGCCACGGTGGGCGCCGCCACCACCAGCTCCCGTGTGCTGGGCTATGTCCGCGACATGGTCATCGCCACCACGTTTGGCGCCGGACCGGCGGCGGACGCATTCTTCGTCGCTTTTCGCATCCCCAACTTCTTGCGCCGGCTGTTCGCCGAGGGCGCTTTCACGCAGGCCTTTGTGCCGGTGCTTGCCGAGTACCGCACCGTGCGCACCCCGGCCGAGGTACGCGACCTCGTAGCGCATGTGCTGGGCACGCTTGCGGTGGTACTACTCGCGGTAGCGGTGCTGGCGGTACTGGCGGCACCGCTGCTGGTATGGCTGCTGGCCCCCGGCTTTGGCAATGACCCGGCCCGCGGCGAGCTGACCGGCACGCTGCTGCGCATCACCTTCTGGTACCTGCCGTTGGTTTCGCTCGCCGCGGCGGTCGGCGGCGTGCTCAATACCTTTGGGCGCTATTTCATACCCGCGTTGACGCCGCTGTTCCTCAACCTTGCCATGATCGCCACGGCGCTGTGGCTGGCGCCGCAACTGAATGTGCCCGTACTCGCGCTTGCCATCGGCGTGGTATGTGGCGGCCTGCTGCAACTGCTTTGGCAACTGCCATCGCTCGCACGCGTTGGTTGCCTGGCACGCCCGCGGGTGGGGTTCGGTCATCCCGGCGTGCGAAGGATCATGGGCTTGATGGTGCCCGGCATTTTTGGCTCTTCGGTCGCACAGATCAACCTCATGTTCGACACCATTCTGGCGTCGTTCCTGGTTACCGGCAGTGTGTCCTGGCTGTACTACGCCGATCGCCTGGTGGAGTTTCCGCTGGGCGTGCTGGCGATCGCGTTCGCGACCGTCATCCTGCCGCGGCTGTCACAGCAACACGCCGGCGGTGACGACCAGGCGTTCTCGCGCACCCTGGACTGGGGCTTGCGCTGGGTCGTGCTGGTCGGTGCGCCCGCGGCTCTGGCACTGCTGGTCCTGGCCGGACCGCTGCTGAGCACGCTGTTCAACTATGGGGCATTCGATGCCCACTCGGTCGTGATGGCGCGACGCGCCCTGTGGGCGTTTGCCCCGGGGTTGCTGGCGTTCATGGCCATCAAGGTACTGGTGCCCGGCTACTATGCCCGCCAGGACACGCGCACGCCGGTACGTATCGGCATAATCGCCATGCTGAGCAATATGGTTCTCGCGCTGACACTGATCTGGCCGCTTCAGCACGCAGGCCTGGCCGCGGCCACCAGCTTGGCGGCTTACCTCAACGCGCTATTATTGCTGCGCGGTCTGCGCCGCAGCGGCGTGTACCGACCGCAGTCCGGCTGGCTCCGGTTCGCGGCTCGGGTAGTGACCGCCACAGCGGTGATGGGATGTGTGCTGTGGCTGGGCACCGGTTCGCTCGACGACTGGCTCCTGCGCAGCGGCGCCGAGCGGTTGGCCCACATGGCATTGTGGGTAGCCGGCGGCGCTGCCTGCTACGCTGCCACGCTACTGCTGCTGCGTCTGCCGTTGGCGGCACTGCGCCACCCCTGATTGAGTCAAGTACGGTAACGCCCCGCGTGGACATTGAATTCCCCCGCATCGGATCGCCCCAGGATCCCCGCGTCTTCAGCCTCACCGAGGCGCAGGCGCTGTTCCCATTGGTTAGGAACATCACGCAACGGGCGGCCGAGTCCCTGGTGCCGGTGCAGCGCCAACTCAAGGTGCTGCCGCGCGGCAGTCAGGAACTGGCTAACGCCGAGCAACGCTATCAGGCCGCCGTCAACGCCTGGCTGAACAAGATCCGGCGCCTCGGCCTGGTCGTGAAGGGCCTGTGGTTGGTTGATTTCGATACCGGCGACGGATATCTGTGCTGGAAGTATCCGGAACTGACCCTGGGCCATTACCACGGCTACGACGAGGGCTTCTCGGGCCGCAAGCCCCTGGTCGAGGTACTGGAAAGCCTGGACCCCGACTGGGCGCGCTATTGAGCGCCACTACGCTGAAGCAGATGCCGGCACCCGTG
>CAZZHF010000061.1:0-11698 GCA_964653545.1 uncultured Gammaproteobacteria bacterium
ACTTTCATGTCCTCCACCGAATCGATGGCCACGCCGGCCTTGCCGACGTCACCCTCGACGCGCGGGTGGTCGGAGTCGTAACCGCGGTGGGTGGCCAGATCGAAGGCCACCGACACGCCCTGGCCGCCGGCCGCCAGCGCCTTGCGGTAGAAGGCGTTGCTTTCCTCGGCTGTCGAGAAGCCGGCGTACTGGCGGATGGTCCACGGCCGCCCGGCGTACATGGTGGCTTGCGGCCCGCGCAGAAAGGGCTCGAAGCCGGGCAGGGTGTCGGCAAATTCGAGGCCCGCCACATCGGCCGCCGTATACAGCGGCTTGACCGCCAGACCGTCGGGCGTTTGCCAGGTCAGATGGTCCAGCGGCTTGCCGCGTAGCGTTTTCTCGGCGGCCGTTTGCCATTGCTGCAGGGATACGGGCGGGAGTTTCGGGTAGGGCATGGCGGTCCTTAATAGAGCAGGCCGGGACATCGGCTTGGCATTTTAGCGGTTAGGGAAGCGCTGAAGTATTCAGTGTTTCCCGCAGCGCACGGATGCGCTGCCAGAATCCGTGGCGGTAAGCCACCGATTTTGTGAGCCATCGGAAAACCACGCTTTTCCGATGGCGGGCGCTGAGAAATCCAGGATGGATTTATTCAGCGCTTCCTCAGCCCCAGTTGGTGAGTCGCGCCTGAAACTGGCCCGCCCCAGATCCGTTACGAAGCGAGTCGTCGGCGGCGATTTCCCAAGCTGCTTCGGGGTTTAAATTTCCCGTTCAGTGACCTATGCTCGCCCAAGCCGATGTAACGTATCGGTCGCCTGGTCCGTTTTTTTGCGGAGTCGGTCCGGGAAGCGCCATTTAAATTTTCGAATTTCTTGGTTGCGAGGGGGCGAAACTATGACAACGCTGAAGTTGAATCTGGCGATGGTGGG
This sequence comes from uncultured Gammaproteobacteria bacterium, assembly GCA_964653545.1. Classification (GTDB taxonomy): domain Bacteria; phylum Pseudomonadota; class Gammaproteobacteria; order Immundisolibacterales; family Immundisolibacteraceae; genus Immundisolibacter. The sequence goes on from CAZZHF010000061.1 coordinate 906, forward strand.
AGTCGTTCTGGGTCTGTGGTCAGCCATGCCGGTCTGGGCACTGGTGTCCCCTGAACAGGCAGCCGAACTTGGCCTTCAAGGCACTCGCCTGACTCCGATGGGCGCAGTTCGCGCTGGCAATGCGGATGGCAGCATCCCCCCCTGGGAAGGGGGTATCTCTACGCCGCCAGCGGGTTACGAGGTCGGCGGTTGGTATGTCGATCCGTATGCCGATGATAAGCCTTTGTTCACGATCACCGCGCAGAATTACCAGCAGTATGCCGACCGACTCCTGCCGGGGTCGATTGCTCTGTTCCAGAAATACCCGGACACGTTCACCATGCCGGTGTATCCCAGTCGGCGTAGCGCAGCCGTCCCGCAATGGCATTACGAGAATTCTATCTGGAATGCAACGCACACACGGCATTGCGACCCCTCGCCGGGGCCAGACCGCGAGTACCGCTGCCTCGACACGAGCAGCTATCGACCGGGGGTTGCATTTCCCATTCCCAATAATGGCGCCGAGGCGGTTTATAACCACGGCATGTATTTTTTTGGAAAATCACATGTATGGCGGGGTTATGCATTCAATGCGTTTGCCGATGGCAATTATGCGGAAACAGTAAAAGTCGATCGCTCACTTCTGTTGCAGTACATGACTCCGGAGGAGAAACCAAAGGGTGAGGTTTTCACGCGCAACGGTGGTGCCATGTGGTGCTTCAGTGCGGAAGATCTGCAGCCGCCGCGCAATGCGGGCACCATGTTTGGTGGTTGCAATTATTTCGAGTCTCAGGACTTCGATGCATATCTATACATTCCAGGTCAAAGGCGTGTACGCAAGGCTCCGGAAATCGGCTTCTATGACAGCCCGGGCACGGGTTCTGATGGCTTGCGCACCGCGGACTCGCGCACCATGTTCGGCATGACCGGTGACGAGGAGTGGTATGAGTATTCCGAGCCCAAGCGCAAGGAATATTTCATTGCCTATAACAGTTACAAGCTCGCCAGCCCTGAATATGATTTCACGGATATTATCCGCGCTGGGCATCTGAATTCGGATTTGATGCGCTACGAGTTGCATCGGGTGTGGGCGATTGAGATGAAGCTCAAACCGACATACCGTCACCTGTCGCCGCATCGGTTTGTGTATTACGACGAAGACAGCTGGGCCGGCACCGCGGCCGAGATGTACGACGCCAAAGGCGATCTGTGGCGGGTCTTGGAAAGCTATTCGCTGCAGTTTTACGACGTGCCCATGCTCACTTTTTGGGGCGACAACAATATGGATCTGATCAACGGCCGTCAGTCGTCGGTCAACGCGTTCTTCAATGTGGGCGCGAAACGCGGCGGCGGGCCTCCGGACTTCGTGAATCGGCCAGACCCGGACTATTTCACGCCGGCGGGCTTGCGCAAGCACGGTATCCGCTGAGTGTCCCGGCTGGTGGCAGGTTCAGGCGGCATGGACCGGTCACCTGGGGCGGCATCGTACTGATCCTTGCGCGAAGTCACAGACGCGCAGGGCGTTCAGTACGAAGATTGTTCGCACGCAAGCGACCCTGGCGGACACCGTGAAACTGATTGACCGAGCCGGTTTGGCGGTGTTGCTCGGCGCCTTGCAGGCGCGCGGTTACGAGACCATCGGCCCGGTGCGCCGCGACGGCGCCATCGTCTACGACCGTATCGACGAGCTCAGCGAGCTGCCGGCCGGTTGGACCGATCGTCAGGCGCCTGGCAGCTATCGCCTGGAGCGGCGCGACGATGATGCCTTGTTCGGCTACGCCGTCGGGCCGCAGTCGTGGAAGCGCTACCTGTTTACGCCGCAGCAGACCTTGTTTTCGGTGGCGCGCCAGCCGGACGGCGGCCTGGCCTTTACCCCGGCAGCGCTTGAAGCGCCCAAGCGCGCTTTCATCGGCGTACGCGCCTGCGAACTCGCCGCCATCGGTATTCAGGACCGCGTGTTCCGGGATGGTGAGCACGTCGACGCCGCCTATGCGGCGCGGCGCGACGCGGTGCTGCTGGTGGCGGTCAACTGCGCGGTGGCGGCCGACACCTGCTTTTGCAGCTCGATGGGCACCGGTCCGGCGGTCTCCAGTGGCCATGACCTCGCGTTGACCGAGCTGATCGACGCCGCCGGCCACCACTTTGCGATTGAGGCCGGTTCGGCCATAGGTACACAGCTATTGGCCGAGCTGCCTGGGCGCGCGGCTAGCGCCGACGATCTCACCGCTGTCCGTGCCGTGCCGCAGCGCACCGCCGCCAGCATCAGCCGGAGTCTGGATGCCGGGGGCGTGCCGGCGCTGCTGATGCGTAATCTCGAACACCCACGCTGGCAGGAAGTGGCGGATCGCTGTTTATCCTGCGCCAACTGCACGCTGGCGTGTCCGACGTGTTTTTGCTCCACCCAGGAGGAGGTCACCGATCTGGGCGGCGCAGCGCACCACCAGCGGCGCTGGGACTCGTGTTTCAACGTTGAGTTCAGCCACCTGGGTCACGGCAGCGTGCGCGGCTCGGTCAAGTCCCGGTACCGGCAGTGGCTGACGCACAAGCTGGCGACCTGGCACGATCAATTCGGCGAGAGCGGCTGCGTCGGCTGCGGACGTTGCATCAGCTGGTGCCCGGTCGGCATCGACATCACCGAGGAAGTGGCCGCCATCGCTCGCGACGACCGGGGGGCGACCGCATGAGCCTGCGCGAACTGGTCGACAGTCAGCGTTTCTGCCAGGGACTTACGCCGGGGCAATGCACGGGCCTGGCCGCCTGCGCCAGCGAGCGCAGTTTTGCCCCAGGGGAATATTTGCTGCGCCAGCACGCGGTGGCCGACACCTTCTACCTGGTGCTCAGCGGCGAGGTGCAGATTCGGCTGGCGGTGCCGGGGCAGGGCGTGGTGACGCTGGAGACCATCGGCCCGGACGAGGCGGTTGGCTGGTCCTGGTTCGTGCCGCCGCACCGTTGCCAGTTCGACGCCCACGCGGTGCTGCCGACGCGCACGCTGGCCTTCGCCGCGGCGCCGCTACGTGGGTTAATGGAGCAGGATCCGACGGTCGGCTACGCGGTGTTAAAGACGCTGGTGGGGACGCTCACTCAGCGCGTGCAGTCCTGTCGCCTGCAAGTGCTGGATGTGTACGCACCTCCGGGCGCGTAACCATGGGTATGGATGCCACGTTGCCAGCGTCCTGGCGCATCGCCTGGCGGCGACCGGAGAGCACCGCCGGTGATGTGTTCACCTGGGCGGTGGAGCCGCTAGACGGCCGGGGAGCGTCGTTCGCGCCAGGGCAGTTCAACATGCTGTACGCCTACGGCATCGGCGAGGTGCCGGTGTCGATCAGCGGCGACCCGGCGGGCACGCCCTGGCTACACACCATCCGCGCCGTGGGCAGTGTCACCCGGCCGATGGCGGCCCTGAAGGTCGGCGAGGTGATCGGTTTGCGTGGGCCTTACGGAAGCGCCTGGCCGCTGGTGGCGGCCGAGGGTGGCGATCTTCTGATCATCGCCGGTGGCTTGGGCCTGGCACCGCTGCGTTCCGCCATCTACCAGGCGCTCAGGCGCCGATCCCACTACCGCGGCGTGTATGTGCTTTATGGCACGCGCAGTGCGGCCGATGTGCTGTTCGCCGACGAACTGGCCGCCTGGCGCGCCGGTGGACAAATCGAAGTCGCGGTTACGGTGGACCGGGCCACCCCGGACTGGTCTGGCGAGGTGGGCGTGGTGACCCGCCTGATACACCGCGCCGGCTTCGATCCGGCCACCACCACCGCGCTGCTGTGCGGGCCTGAGATCATGATGCGTTTCGCGGTGTTGGCGCTCCAGCAGCGCGGCGTGCCGGATGAGGCCATCCACCTGTCTCTGGAACGCAACATGAAATGCGCTGTCGGCTACTGCGGCCACTGCCAGCTCGGTCCGCATTTCGTGTGCCGCGACGGGCCGGTCCTGGCCTGGCCGCGCCTGTCCGATTTACTGGGGGTGATGGAGCTGTGACCGCGCCCCGACCGCGGCTGGCGGTGTGGAAGTTCGCTTCCTGCGACGGCTGTCAGCTGAGCCTGCTCGACTGCGAGGACGAGTTGCTGGCGCTTGCCGAGGGGGTCCAGATTGCGCTGTTCGCGGAGGCCTCCAGCAGCATGCTGCCCGGTCCCTACGACGTGTCCCTGGTGGAAGGCTCGATCACCACCGCCCACGACCGCGAGCGCATCCAGCAGGTCCGCGCCGAGTCCGGGCTGCTGGTCACGATCGGTGCCTGCGCCACGGCCGGCGGCATCCAGGCGCTGCGCAATTTTCGGGATGTGGAGGAATGGAAGCGCCTGGTCTATGCCCGGCCTGAGGTGATCGACGCGTTGGCAACCTCCACGCCGATTGCCGAGCATGTGAAGGTCGATTTCGAGCTGCGTGGCTGCCCGGTCAGCAAGCGCCAGTTGCTGGAATTGCTGGCGGCGCTGCTGGCCGGCCGGCGGCCGAATGTGTCGACCGCCAGCGTGTGCGAGGAATGCAAGGCGCGCGGCACCCCGTGCGTGATGGTGGCGCACGGCACGCCGTGCCTGGGGCCGGTGACGCAGGCCGGATGCGGCGCCATCTGCCCGGCCTATAACCGTGGCTGTTATGGCTGTTTCGGCCCCAAGGAAACACCTAATCCGGCAGCCCTGAGCGCACGCTTGACCGAGCTCGGAATGGATCGCGCGGCGCTGCTGCGCGTGTACCGCAGTTTCAATGCCGGCGCACCGGCGTTTGCCGACGAGGCGGCGCGGCATGAGTGAGGGCACGCGCACCATCGAGGTGAACTATCTGGCGCGGGTGGAGGGCGAGGGGGCGCTGCACCTGCGCATCGAACAGGACCGGCTGGTGGCCGCGCAGCTGCGTATCTTCGAGCCGCCACGGTTTTTCGAGACGCTGCTGCGCGGGCGCGATTTTCGCGAAGCGCCTGACATTACCGCCCGCATCTGCGGCATCTGTCCGGTGGCCTACCTGATGAGCGCCTGCGCGGCCATGGAAGACCTGTGCGGGGTCGAGGTGTCGGCCCCGATCGCCGACCTGCGCCGGTTGCTGTACTGCGGGGAGTGGATCGAGAGCCACGTGCTGCACATCTTCATGCTGCACCTGCCCGACTTCATGGGCTACCCGGATGCAGTCAGCATCGCCCGGGACCACCCCGAACTGGTGCGTATGGGACTGCGGCTGAAGAAAGCCGGCAATGCCATCGTCGCACTGCTCGGCGGGCGCGAGATTCATCCCATCAACGTGCGTCTGGGTGGCTTTTATCGGGCGCCGAAACGCGCCGAGCTGCTGGCGCTGCGGGCCGAGCTGGAGTGGGCGCTCGGGGCCGCCGAGCAAACCGTGGCACGCGTCTCGGCGCTGGCGTTTCCCGACTTCGAGCGCGACTACGAGTTCGTGGCCTTGCGTCACCCCGGGCACTATCCGATGAACACCGGCCGGCTGGTGTCCAGTCGCGGGGTCGATCTGCCGGTGACCGGCTACGACGACTACCTTCAGGAGCATCACGAGGTGCACTCCACCGCGCTGCAAAGTCGCACCGCCAGCGGTGGCGTGGTGCACCTGGGGCCACTGGCGCGCTACGCGCTGAACCGCGACCGCCTGACGCCGCGGGCGCGGGCGGCAGCCGACGCGGCAGGCCTGGGCGCGCAGGTTTGCAACCCGTTTCGCAGCATCGTGGTGCGCGCGGTGGAAGTGGTGCTGGCCGTCGAGGAGGCGCTGCGCCTGGTCGATGCCTATCGCGAATTCGACCCGCCAGCGCTGCCGCTGGAACTGCGCCCCGGCGTGGGCTATGGCGCGACCGAGGCGCCGCGCGGCACGCTGTACCACCGCTACACCGTGGACCAGGACGGCCTGATCACTGACGCCAAGATTGTCGCCCCGACAGCGGTCAACCAGGCGGTGATCGAAGCCGACCTGCGTCACTATCTGGAGCCGAACCTGCACCTGCCGGACGACACCCTGCGCGGGGTCTGCGAAACCGCCATCCGCAATTACGACCCGTGTATCTCCTGCTCGGCGCATTTTCTCAAGCTGGACGTGGAGCGCGACTGAGTGGACCTGCCGCGCATCATCGGCATCGGCAACCCCTCGCGAGGCGATGACGGGGTTGGGCCGTGGTTGGCCGGGCAGCTTGCCGGGCGGCTGGGGCCGCGGGCGCGGGTGCTGACACTCGGCAACGACGGCCTGTCGCTGCTCGACGCTTTTCGCGGCGCCCAAGAGGTGCTGTTGCTGGACGCGGTGCAGTCCGGAGCGCCGGCTGGGACCGTCCATCGCCTGGACGCGGTGGCAGCGCCGCTGCCGCCGGACTGGTTACGCTGCTCCACGCACCTGCTGGGTGCCAGCGAGGCGGTGGAACTGGCCCGCGCGCTCGGCGACCTGCCGAAAAAACTCTCGGTTTATGGGATCGAAGGCGCCGAGTTCGGCTTGGGCGAGGGGCTGTCGGCCCCGGTGGCCGTCGCGGCCGCGGCGCTGGTCGAGGAAATCATCTGCCAGTACACGCAGGCCAGCCATGCATGAACACTCCCTGATCGCGAACCTGCTCAGCAAGATCGAAGCCGTCGCCGAGCAGGAGCGGGCCGAGCAGGTGGTCGGCGTGCGCGTGTGGCTGGGCGCGCTCAGCCATATCTCGGCCGAGCATTTTCGGGAGCATTTCGTCGCCGGTTGCCGTGACAGCATTGCCGACGGCGCCTGGCTGGAGGTCGAGCACTCGGACGACTCCGACCACCCGCAGGCGCAGGACATCCTGCTGCGCGGCATCGAGGTGCGCTGATGGCCCTGGCCACAGCCGCCTGTGAAACAGGCCGCCAGCGTCTGCGGATCGCCGTGACCGGCGCCGTACAGGGTGTGGGTTTTCGCCCCTATACCTATCGGCTGGCGAGCCAGCTTGGTCTTGCCGGTTCGGTGCGCAACACCCCGGTCGGGGTTGAAATCGATGCCCAGGGTGAACCCGCGGCGCTGCATCAACTCCTGGCGGGCCTGCGCGCCGCGCCCGCGCCGGCACGGGTCGACCAGGTCCAGGCGCGGCCCTGCCTGGCCGACGACCGGACCACGTTTGTGGTGGCCGAAAGCCGTCTTGGCGCCGGCGACGCGCTGCCGTTGCCGGACCTGGCGCTGTGCGCGGACTGCCTGGCCGAGATCCGCGACCCGGCCAGCCGCCGTTTCGACTATGCGTTTACCAGTTGCAGCCGCTGCGGGCCGCGCTACAGCATCATTGCCGGTCTGCCGTACGACCGCGCGCGTACCGGTATGGCCGGCTTCACGCCGTGCCCGGCCTGCGCTGCCGAGTATGCCGACCCGGCCGATCGCCGTTTTCAGCATCAGGCCAACGCCTGCCCGGCCTGCGGGCCAGGGCTGTGGTTGGCGGACGGCGATGCTCAATCCCTGGCGCAGAGCACAGCGGCACTTGCCGGTGCCGCCGCGCTGCTGCGGGGCGGCGGCGTGCTGGCACTCAAGGGCCTGGGTGGTTTTCAGTTGCTGGTGAATGCCCGCGACCGGGCCGCGGTGGCGCGTCTGCGCGAGCGCAAGGCGCGCCCCGACAAGCCCTTCGCGGTGATGTACCCCGAGCTTGCGGCCGCGCGACTTGCCTGTCACGTGAGTGCTGTCGCACGCGCGGCGTTGACCAGCGCCGCGGCGCCGATTGTGTTGCTGGCGCGGCGCGACGACGGCCTGGCGGCGAACGTAGCGCCTGGCAATCCGCGTCTTGGCGTGATGCTGCCGTATACACCGCTGCATCGGCTGCTTCTGGACCGGCTGGATTTCCCGGTGGTCGCGACGTCCGGCAATGTTTCTGGCGAACCGCTGTGCAGCGAGAACGCACACGCACTTGCCCGCCTGGCCGGCGTTGCCGATGCCTTTTTGCTGCACGACCGGCCCATCCAGCGGGCGCTCGACGATTCGGTGGTGCAGATCGTCCGCGGCGCACCGCAGGTACTGCGCGCCGCCCGCGGCTACGCGCCGCTTTCGCTGGCCAGCGCGCCGGGCGACGGTGCTGTCCTGGCGCTGGGTGGGCACCTCAAGGCGGCGCTGGCGGTTGGCGGTGACCGGCGCATCGTGCTGGGCCAGCACCTGGGTGATCTTGACAGCGCCGCGGCCCTGGCCGGCTTCGACGCCGCAGTACGGGAGCTGCCGGCACTAACAGGCACGGCGCCGACGCTTGTGGCCTGCGACGCCCATCCCGACTATGCCTCCAGCCTGCGGGCCGGGGCGTTGGGCCGGCCGTTGCGGCGGGTGCAGCACCACCATGCCCATGTGGTCGCGGTGATGGCCGAGCACGATCTGCACGGCGAGGTGCTTGGCGTGGCCTGGGACGGCAGCGGCCTGGGGGATGACGGCACGCTGTGGGGCGGTGAGTTCTTCGCCTGCACGCGTCAGGCTTATCAGCGGCGGGCATGGCTGCGGCCGTTCCCGCTGCCCGGCGGCGAGCGCGCGGCGCGCGAACCACGCCGGGCGGCGCTAGGGCTATTGCATGCCGCCTATGGCGAAGCGGCCGGGGCACTCGATCTGCCGCCGCTTCGCGCCTTCACGGCCGACGAGAGACGCTCGCTGCATCGCGCCATCGAGCGCGGCATCAACGCGCCGCTGACGTCCAGCATCGGCCGGCTGTTCGACGCTGTCGCCGCGCTGCTCGATTTGTGCCAGCAGATGAGTTTCGAGGGGCAGGGCGCGCAGGCCTTGCAATCCACTGCCGAGGCGGCGGGGCCAGCAGCGCCCTATCCCTTGCCCCTGCGTTCGGCGCTCGACGGGCACGAGGCCGACTGGGGTCCGCTGCTGGCGGCGCTGTTGTCCGACGTCGCCGCCGGCACGCCGCCAGGGGTTATCAGCATGCGTTTTCACGCCGGATTGGCGGACCTGATCGTGGCGGTTACGCGGCAGTTCGGCGCCGGGCGGGTGGTGCTGGCCGGTGGTTGTTTTCAGAACGCGCTGCTGCTGGAGTTGACCGCCGGGCGCCTCGCGGACGCCGGGGTGGCGGTGTTCTGGCCGCAGCGGGTGCCGCCGGGCGACGGTGGTCTTGCCGTCGGCCAGGCGGCGGTGGCTGCCTCCGGGGCGGCCGCCTGATGTGTCTGGCCATCCCCGGCAAAGTGTTGGACGTGCAGGACGGCGGCGGCTTGTTTGCACGCGGGCGGGTGGACTTTGGCGGTGTAATCCGCGAGGTGTCCCTGGTGTGCACGCCGCAGGTCGCGGTGGGTGATTACGTGTTGGCGCACGCCGGGCTGGCCATTGCCGTCATCGACGAGGCGGCGGCCACGCGCGCCTTGGCCGAGTTCGCACGCCTGGGCACGCCGCTGCCATGAAGCACCAGACCGAATACCGCGCGCCGGACACCGTTGCCAGGCTCGTCGCCGCCATCGCCAAAACCGTGCGCCAGCCCTGGACGCTGATGGAAATTTGCGGCGGACAGACGCACGCCATCGTGCGCGCCGGGCTGGACCGCCTGTTGCCGGCCGAGGTGACGCTGGTGCACGGGCCGGGCTGCCCGGTGTGCGTGACCCCGGTCGAGATCATCGATCAGGCGATTGCGCTCGCCGGCCGGCCGGGCGTCACGTTGTGCTCGTTCGGCGACATGCTGCGGGTGCCGGGCAGCGCCAGCGATTTGCTGCGGGCCCGCGCCGCCGGTGGCGATGTGCGGGCGGTGTACTCGCCGCTGGACGCGCTGGCGCTGGCGCAGCGCGAGCCCGAGCGGCAGGTGGTGTTCTTCGCGGTCGGCTTCGAGACCACCGCGCCGGCCGTCGCGGCGGCGGTGCGCCAGGCGGCGGCGCTGGCAATCACCAACTTCAGCCTGCTGTGCGCGCAGGTACGGGTGCCGCCGGCAATGTCCGCCATCCTCGCTGCGCCGGATTGCCGCATCCAGGGTTTTCTTGCCGCCGGCCACGTGTGTGCCGTGATGGGGCTGTCCGAATACCCGCCGCTGGCGGCGAGGTTTCGCGTGCCGGTGGTGGTCACCGGCTTCGAGCCGGTGGATATCCTCGCCGGCGTGCTCGGTTGCCTGCGCCAGCTCGAAGCCGGCGAAGCGCGGGTGGAGAACGCTTACGACCGGGTGGTACAGCCGGCCGGTAATCCGGCGGCCCTGGCGCTGCTGGCCGAGGTATACCGGCCGGTGGCGCGGCGCTGGCGCGGTCTTGGGCAGTTGCCGGACAGCGGCCTGGGGCTGCGGCCGGCCTATGCCGGATTCGATGCGGCCACGCGCTTCGATCTGGGCACCCCGGCGGTGGTCGACAGCGGCGAATGCCGCGCCGGTGAAGTACTCCAAGGCCGGCTGCGGCCGGACCGCTGCCCGGCGTTTGCCAGCCGCTGCACGCCCGAGCGGCCCCTGGGCGCGCCGATGGTGTCCTCGGAAGGCGCTTGCGCGGCGTATTACCGCTACCGGGTGGACGCGGCTTAGGATCATGGATTTACCCGTCTGTCCGCTGCCGCTCGATGATTCGCCCGCCGTGCTGCTGGCCCACGGCGGTGGGGGGCGTTTGATGCACCAACTTCTGGACACGCTGATCCTGCCGACGCTGGGCATGGACGGCGGCCGGCCGCTGCACGACGCGGCGCTGCTGGATGAACTGTGCAGCGATGCGCCGCCCGGTCGGCTGGCGTTTACCACCGACAGCTATGTGGTGCGGCCGCTGTTTTTTCCCGGCGGCGACATCGGCACGCTGGCGGTGTACGGCACGGTGAACGATCTGGCCATGGCTGGCGCCCAGCCGCGCGCGCTCAGCGTGTCGCTGATCCTGGAGGAAGGGCTGGCGATGGATACGCTGTGGCGGGCGCTCGTGTCGCTGCGCCAAAGCGCCGATGCCATCGGCGTGCGCATCGTCACCGGCGACACCAAGGTGGTCGAACGTGGC
>CAZZHF010000062.1:0-1881 GCA_964653545.1 uncultured Gammaproteobacteria bacterium
CACCGTTGCCGATGACGACCTTGTTCTTGACGATGCGCGGCGCGCCGGTAATCGAGTAGGGCTTGGACCGGTCGATAGTGAGCGTTTCCCAGGCCAGCTTGCCGGTGCCGGCGTCCAGTGCGACCAGGCGCCCGTCGATGGTGCCGACGTAGACACGGCCCTTCCATACCGCCGCGCCGCGGTTCACCACGTCGCAGCAGGCTTTGGCGCCCCACTCGCGCGGCACCTTCGGATCATAGGCCCACAGCTGCTTGCCGGTGGCAGCATCCACGGCGTACACCCGGCTCCAGTCGCCGGTGGTGTAGATGACGCCATCCACCACGATGGGTGTGGCCTCCAGACCGCGCTTGGTGCCGGTGTCGTAATACCAGGCCAGCTTCAGGCCGCTGACGTTGCTGTCGTTGATGGTGTCCAGCAGGCTGAAGCGCTGCTCGCCATAGGTGCGCCCGTGCGCCAGCCAGTTACCGGGCTCGCTGTCGGCACCGATGATGCGCGCACCGTCCACCGCGCCGGGTGCCGCCTGCGCACTGGCGCTGCACAGAAACACCGCCGCGACTGTCGCCAGCCAACATGACTTTCTCGCACCCATCTGTGTCCCCTCCGAAGTCCTTTTCCGACGGAAGCGCCAAAGTCCTCGGCACATTCCTAACGCCCGTTTATGGCGGCGCTGGGCATTATGACAAAAGCCCGCGCCTATGACTGGATCCCTGGCCGGTGGTCATCGATAGCCCGCCGCCTGCAGCGCGAACAGGCGTGCGTAGTGGCCGCCCTTGGCGACCAGCGCTGCGTGGGTGCCGCGTTCGGTAATGGCGCCATCGCGCATCACCAGAATCTCGTCCGCCATGCGTACAGTCGAGAATCGGTGTGAGATCAGGATCGCCATGCGGTCCGCCGCCAGGCGCCGGAAGTGCTCGAAAACATCGGCCTCGGCCTGCGCGTCCATGGCCGCGGTGGGTTCGTCCAGAACCAGGATATCCGCCTCGCGACGCATGAAGGCGCGCGACAGGGCGAGCTTTTGCCACTGCCCGCCGGACAGTTCCCGGCCGCCCTTGAACCAGCTGCCCAACTGTGCCCGGTACTGGCCGGGCAGGGCTTCCACAAAAGGTGCTGCCAAACCGTCAGCGGCTGCCCGGCGCCAGCGGGGCTCATCGAGCATGTGCTGTACGTCACCGGCGCCGATGTTCTCGCCGACCGTGAACTGGTAGCGGTTGAAGTCCTGGAACACCACGGCAATACGCTGGCGCAGGGTCGCCTCGTTCCAGGCGTCCAGCGGCGTGCCGTCGAGCAGGACGCGCCCCTGCGTTGGCCGGTACAGGCGCGTGAGCAGTTTGATCAACGTGGTCTTGCCGGCGCCGTTGTCGCCCACCAGCGCCAGACTGCGGCCGGGGACAAGATGCAGGTCGATGCCACTGACCGCGTCGCCGGTGGCGCCTGGGTAGCGGAACGAAACACCCTCGAAACGGATGCCGTCGCCCGGCGCCACGCCAGTCAGGGTGCGACCGCCCGCCTCCGGCACCGGCTGTTCCAGGAACTCGTACAGATTGGTCAGGTACAGGTTGTCCTCGTACAGGCCGCCGAGTGCCGACAGACTGGCCGTGACCGCCGCTTGCCCCTGACGCAGCAGCAGCAGGTACATGGTCATCTCGCCCAGGCTGATGCGCTGCGCCACTGCCTGCAATGCCACCCAGCCATAACCGCCGTACAGTGCCAACGTGCCGAGCAGGCCCAGCAGAAAACCCCAGCTTTCGCGCCGCAGGGCCAGATTGCGGTCGCGTTGGTACAGCTTGCGAAAGATAGCGCCATAGCGGTCCAGGATGCGCCGGCCGAGGCCGTAGACCTTGACCTCCTAGGCGTGGACCTCGCGCGCCAGCACGGATTCCA
>CAZZHF010000062.1:1897-11685 GCA_964653545.1 uncultured Gammaproteobacteria bacterium
GCGGAACAGCGCAAACGCCTCCCCCGAGAACTTCGCCTCAGCCAGGAACGCAGGCAGCCCGGCCAGCAGGAACACGCCCACGGCAAGCACGGACAATTGCGACAACAGCACCGCGTAACTGGCCAGCGAGATCAGGTTCTGCAGCAGGCCGAAGCTCTGACGGACCAGGTTCAGCGGTCGGGTGGAGGCGTCGCGGCGGGCGCGGCTGAGCTTGTCGTAAAACTCCGAATCCTCGAACTGCGCCAGCTCCAGCGTCAACGCCTTGGCCAGGATCATGTCGTTCACGCGGTAGCCCAGTTGTGCCCGCAGCAGCGATTCGCACAGCGCAATGCCGCGCTGCGCGGCCGCGATCAGGGCCACCAGCAGCGCCTCCACGCCAATCAACAGCAACACCGCTTGCGCGTCGGCAGTGCCGGCCGCCGCCGCTATCACGCCATCGATGATCAGCTTGCCGACCCAGGCCATGCCAGCCGGCAGCACGCCGGCCGCCAGGGTGCAGCCGGCCAGCAGCAGCGCCAGGCGCGGATTGGTGGTGATGGCGAGCCGAAAGGCCCGATGAAAATAGCTGCCGAGCTGTCTGATCGAGACCGCAAGGCCCGGCGTGGTGGCGGTGTCAGGAGTCAAGATGCAGGTTATCCGGCGCGGTCAGGGTTGGATCCGGTCCAGGCCGGCATGGGCGAGCATCAAGCGTGCGGCGCCCGTTGGCCGGGCGTCAATGCTGCTCGGTCACGTCCTGTCGTGCCCAGCGGTAGGCCGGCACCAGCGCAAGCGCCAGCAGCAGCGTGAATCCTGCCCACAGCTGGAACGCGGTCGGCAAGCCGTATCGCTGCGCGATCACGCCGACGAAAAATGGCCCCGTCAGATGGGACAGTCCCCAGCCCATGCCACCGATGGCCAGCGCCGATCCGCGTGCATGGGCCGGCGCCGCGCTCGCCACGACCAGTTGGTAGTACACCAGCAGCATTCCGGAGGCCACGCCGATCAGGGCGATCAGCGTTCCCGCCGACAGCCCCTGGGTGGCCAGCGGGGCCGCGTACAAAAGCACGGCCAGGGCGCATCCGGCGCCAAGCGCGAGTGGCATGCCGGCGCGTGACCCGAGCATCCGGGCCAGCAGCAGCGCCGCCGCGGCGGCGCCTAGAGGACGCAGCGCAAGCAGCGGCCCCACGGCACCTTCGGCGAATCCGAGGTCGCGCAACAGGATGGGAAAGAACGATTGCGCGAGCGATACCGGTTGCGCGCACAGGAAGGCAGCCAGCAGCGCGAACCAGATCGCACGCCGCCGCAGCAAAGGCCCGAAGTGCACCCCGAAGGCCGGGGCATGCTCGCCGGGCGGGCGGACGGACGGCAGGGTGGCGGCGGCGGCCAGTGCCAGGGCAGCAACACCCGCAAACACGGCAAACGTACCGGCGTAACCGCACATCATCACCAGCACGCCAGCCAGCGCCGTGCCGGATATCTGTCCGATGCTCATGTGCGCGTTGAGCCGGCCCAGATGCACGGCGCGTTCGCCTGGCAAGGATGCGGCAATCGACTGCGAGGCGGGCCAGAACACCCCGCGTGAATAGGTCAGAAACAGCTGCGCGAGGATCAAGGTCCAGAAGCCGTTGGCAAAGATGCAGGCGAGCCCGCCAAGCGCCATCGTCAGTCCGGCTTGCATGAGGATATTGCGACCGCCCCAGCGGTCCGCCGCCGCTCCACCGAACAGGCCAAGCACGAGTTGCAGCAGGACCGGCGCTCCCAGCACCGTGCCGATGCGCAGCGCATCAAGTCCGATGTGCGCCGCGTACAAGGGCAGCACGATGTGGGTGAGGCCGAGTCCGAAGTTCCAGCCCATGGTGGCGGCGCCCAGTGCAATTGCCGGGCGCGACCACGCCTGCGCTGCCCCGGTGGTGGTTATTCGCGGTCTCCCGGTGGCCGGGCGCGCAGCCGACAAAAGGCATCCGGCGGCGGTGGCGCCAGCCGCACCACACAATGGACTATGCGGTTGGGTCTGATCACATGCTCAGCTCGCCGGGCGCTGCCAGAGCACATCCGGGAGTCCGGCGGCCTGGTTCAGGCTGCGCGACATCACGAACAGCAGGTCCGAGAGGCGGTTCAGATACCGCAGCGCGGGGCCATTGACGGGCTCCTGCGCTTGCAGCGTCACCACCCGCCGTTCGGCGCGGCGGCACACGGTGCGGGCCAGGTGACATACGGCCGCAGCCGGGCTGCCGCCCGGCAGAATGAAATCGGCCAGCGGATCGAGTTTGTCGTTCAGCTGGTCGAGCCAGGTTTCCAGCACGGTGACGTGGGCGTCGGTGATGATGGTGTGGCGGGGGATGCACAGCTCGCCACCCAGGTCGAACAGGCGGTGCTGGATTTCGCTCAGCCAGCCGTCCATTGGCGCCGGAGGGGCCTGCGCCCGCAGCAGGCCAATGACGCTGTTCAGTTCGTCGACCGTGCCATAGGCTTCGACCCGAGTCGCGTCCTTGCTCACCCGAGAACCATCACCCAGCCCGGTGCTGCCCTGGTCGCCGGTCCGCGTGTAGATGCGGGTCAGGCGCTTGCCCATGCCGTTTGGCCCTCGTTTTAAAAGGTCTGGCCGGGGCTAGTCAGGCGTTTGCGGCGTCTCGCGGTCGCGCGCGGTCAGCCGCCAGTCCCAGCGCCAGGCCAAGGCCGCTGTAAACGAAGGCCTGAGTCAAATAAGCCGGCAGGTAGGTCGCGACGCGCAGCGCAAAATCCCCGACGCCAAGGTCGCTGAAATAACCCGACAGGAAGTAAAACCCAGCGTTGGAGACCACGAAAAATACCAGCGTTCCGCCAGCCAGCAACAAGCCACCGCGGAGCAGGCCGGCGGCCGACCGGCTGATACCGGTCGCCAGGCGACCGGCCAGCCATAGCGCGCCATAGGCTGGTGCCAGCATCACGTAGCCAGGAGTGACACACCAGCCGCTGACCCCACCTTGGATGGCAGCGAAATCGACCACCGCGGCGGCGGCCATGACCAGGCCCAGCCAGCCGATGCGACGCAGATACAGACCACCCAGGAAAAATGCCGCCAGGGACGCGTCGCCGGGCCCCAGCACAGACGTGAGATGGTGGCTGCGCGTGGCAGCCATGACGGCCAGCAGCGCAAGAGCAATCAGGCTGCGTTGGGCGGTGGAGGTCATGCAAACAGTCTCCTTGTAAACGGCGGCGCGGGCCCGCTCGACGGTCGGTTAGCTTACGGTAAAAGGCGCATTCAAGTCAGGGTAAATCGAGCGGGGGCCGCCCGGCGCGCTGGCGCATGAGGGCGATCGCGGCGCGTACCGTTGGTCGTGACACCAGCCAGCGCTCGAAGCGGTACTTGCCGGGCAGCGTCAGCAGCGCGGTCGCTGCCAGTACCGTGATCAATCCTGGCCCCGGCAGCACCAGCATGGCAATGCCGGCCACCAGCAGCACGGCGCCGATAATATTCTTGAGCACCAAAAGCGACAGTCGAAGCAGCCAGTGGTCGGTGTCAGGCAGCAAGGGGCGGTGTTCGCGATAGAAATAATCCTGCGGCAGGCGCGCTACCAGCACTGGCAACACAGCGAAGGTTCCGAGCAGCGTGAGCAGCGAAATTGGTGTCGCCCATGCCAGCCAGCGCGGGTGGATGCCGACCATGGCCAGCATTTGCACCGTGAATGACTGGATTGTCTCGATCATGACGGGCGCCGCGCCTCAGCCAGGCGCTGGGGGGTGCCCACGTCGAGCCAGGGGCCACGGTAGTGCTCGCCAGTTAGCTCGCCCACCCCGGCCGCTGCGCGGAGCAGGGGTATGAGGCTGAAGGTACCGCCAGGACTGGCTTCGAACAGGCGCGGCTCAAGCAGGCTGATGCCCGCAAAGGTCAGCATTGGGTCTCCTTGGTTGGCGAGTCGACCGTCGGCCTTCAGGGCGAAGTCGCCGTCCGGGTTGTGCGGTGGGTTGTCCACCAGCACCAGGTGCCCCAGGCCAGCTGACGGCCTGCGCAGTGTTGCAAATGGAAACCCGCTGCGCACGTCGGCATTGACCAGTACAAACGGCGCTGGACCCAGTAGCGGCAGGGCGCGCTGCACGCCGCCGCCGGTGCCCAGTGGGCCATCCGGCTCGTGCGAGTAGGCAATGTGTACGCCAAAGCGGGCGCCGTCACCAAGCGCGTCTTCGATGGCCTCCCCGCGGTACGCGAGGTTCACCACCAGTTCGACAAAGCCGGCAGCGGCGAGCGATTCCAGCAAATGCACGATCAGTGGTTTACCGTCCACCGGCAGCAGCGGCTTGGGCCGGTCGCGGGTCAGGGCCCCCATGCGCGTGCCGAGTCCGGCGGCAAGAATCATCGCCTTCACGGTGCGGCTCGCGTGTGCAGATCGGCCAGCAGCTCGGCCAGCGGCGCCAGCGCTGGCGTACGGGCTGCTGCGGCTTCGATATAAGCGACGAAACGTGGTGTCTCGGCAAGGTAACGGGGCTTGCCATCGCGGTAATTCAGACGCGCAAAAATGCCGAGTACCTTGAGGTGGCGCTGCGCGCCCATGAAGTCGCAGTCGGTCGCAAACTGGGTCAGCCGGCCCGGCACGGCGATGCCGGCCCTGCCCGCCTGGGTCCAATAGCTGGCAAGCCAGCGCTGGGTCTGCGCGTCTGACCAGGACCAGAACGCGTCGCGCAGCAGCGACACCAGGTCATAACTGACCGGCCCGAACACGGCGTCCTGAAAATCGAGCACTCCCGGTCCGTTAGGGCCTGGCATCAGATTGCGTGGCATGTAGTCGCGGTGCACGAACACCTGGGTCTGCGCCAGGGCGCGGTCGATCAGCAGCTGCCGCGTGGATTGCCAGGTGGCCGCCTCGGCCGGACGCAAGCTGAGTTGCAAGTGCCGGTTTACGTACCAGTCCGGAAAAAGGTCCAGCTCCCGACCCAGTAGCGCAGCGTCGTACGGCGGCAGCACGTCGGGCTGACTCGCGGCCTGCCAGCGCACCAGGGCGCTGATGGCCTCGCCCATCAGCGGTTCGGCGTTGTCTTCATTGAACACTTCAAGGTAGGTGCTCGGACCAAGATCGCTGAGCAGCAGAAAGCCATTCTCTATATCGGCAGCAAGGATGCGCGGCGCATTCAGGCCGGCCGCGTGCAGTAAGCCAGCAACGTACACGAAGGGCTGGCAGTTCTCCGTCGGCGGCGGCGCGTCCATGACAATGAGGCTGCCACTGGCGTGGCGCAGGCGAAAATAGCGACGAAAACTCGCATCGGCAGAGGCATCTTCCAGCGTGAACTCGCCAACCTGACCGGCAAGCCAGTGGTTCAGGGCAGCAAGACGTGGGTCGGGGGTGATAGTCAGGGACACAAGCGGTGGCAGTGGGGCAGGTTGGAGCACATTTTAGCTGCCGGCCGAGTCCAACAGCGGAAATGGGTTAGACGCGCCGTGGACGCCTGCCTATAATCGCGGCCGGCCCGCTGCGGCCGATGCACGCCCAAAGCCGGGGTAGCTCAGTCGGTAGAGCAACTGATTCGTAATCAGTAGGTCGGAGGTTCGATTCCTCTCTCCGGCACCATTAAATCAATAAGTTACGATAATTTCTCCGTAGGTGCCAAGTGCCGAGATAGCTCCATGTAGCCACTATGTAGCCAAATTCGGTACATCCCGGCTGTTTGCGTTCTATTGTCTGGGTGGCTTTGAACGTTCCCGCGGAATCGGGGGGTTCCTCTCGAATTCCTTTTGCGCCCAAGCGGATTTTTCGCGCAGATGGCGCCGCAGCGCCTCGATTTCGGAGTTCGGCAGCCGTTCGGAAACCGATGAGGCACTGCGCTTCGGCGGCGGTAAGGGCTGCGGGTTCGATGTCGACGGTGACTCTGATTTTATGACGAATCCCTGGTTCCAGTTTCCGCTTTGTCGACTCGCCTTATGCCCAGTATGCCGCGTCCGACATGTGGGGCGTATGTTCGACCCTGTGCCTTGAGGTATCGGGCCCGGTAGCGTGATCACGTGAGCTGACAACCCCACTTGGCGGTCAATCTGTCGAACGTCCCGCAGCAGGAGTGGTGTTGCCGGATATCGGCGCTGTCTATATGCCAAGGGCTGCCACCAACGAAGCAAACTACGCGGGGCGTTTTGGTTCGCTCTTGATATCCCGCACCGCATCAATTGGCGTGGGCAGCCTATATATCTCGGGTCCTCTCGGCTGGGAAAATGCACAGTTGGTTGTTGTTCGCCAAGTCCAGGATGGCGTTGCGTGGGTTGCCGTAGACGTCGGCTTGGCCCACCTCCATAATTTCGACCGCTAGTCCGGCAGCCTCCATAGCATGCCACTGGCTTATAACTTCCTGAGCCAAAGCGGCGTATGCGGCCAGAAGCTTGGCCGTGCGCGCTAGCAACGTGTAGACAAGAGGGGGCGACTTCATGGGCGCCCATCTTTTGCGGCGCCGATTGGCTTACGCATCGACGAATAGTTCGACCACAAAGCAACTGCAACCGTCTCCCAGGGGACGATGGCCCGGATTGCGCCGGCCTTCTGCATCAGCGTTCACCCAGGGCAGAACGCGCGATTGGCCGCTGCGATCAGCTCACGTTCGACACCCGCAGCATCTGCGAGATACAGCAGCATCTTAGGCTCGACAGTATGGTTGTAGGCGAACTTTGCGTCACGCGCGACACGCGTTTGGCACCCATATGCACCCGGGCCGTCGTACTCGGAGAGCCAGCCCATCCAGTGCTCTTGCTGGGTCAAGTACCATTTTTTCGGGTCGTCCACGGGAGAATCGGCTGGCAGGTCGCCAATGGCGGTCACAAGTGCCTGGATACTGATTGGGTCTTTCATGGGCATTAGCCCTTTGGTCTGGCAATCAGGCCATAAAGTGCGGTGCGGCAGACGGAGCATAAGGGGATCCGGAACGCCGGCCGCGGCGTCAGCCTTCGCAGCCGGACTATGCGCCCGCGGGCTGATGTGTCTTCGCGTACTGCCAGAGCGCGCGGTCGAGCACGCGCATCGACACATCGATTTGCCTCGCCAGATACCTCGTCGCGAGGCAATAATCCCACCAGAAATCGAACTTGTACGTGGGTGGAGGCCGCGGACACGATAGCGACCAGAGTGCCCGAAAGTCGAGGATTGGATAGGGGTCCGACGCGCAAAAATGCAGCACCACCGACGCCGTCGGCCACTGGACTCCAGATAACAGCGTCAGGACTTCGATGCGAAACCGCTCGTCGGGCGTCGACAGGGCCGTCGCCGTGACAGCCTTAACGAACGAGGGAGCGTTCGCGGCGCAGAGTCTCTGGGTCCGCGTGGTTTTCCACTTCGCCAGCCTGAGAAACTCAGCCTTGGTGAGGTGGCCGCGTGCCTTGGCAACTGCGGCGATGGCCAGCGGTGCTGCGTCTTCGTTGCTGTCGTAGAGCGCGGCCCATTTGGGCACTTCACGTTGCGGGAACCGGAGAGTAAAGCTCAAATTAAGAGTCCTCCTTGCGTGCCTGACATTTGAGCCCACGCCGCGGCCCCGTCAGGGCCGTCGGTCCGAGCGTTATGCGAAACCGGATAGAAGCGAGCGCGGGGTCACTTCGGGGTCGGGCCGATTGCATTAGCGAGTGGGGGCACCAGATGCCGCTTTCACATCTTCCCGCCGTGACCGTACATGACCTCTGACCTACGGACACGGGGGCTGTGCTGCAGACGGAGTTGCGAGCGTTACACTCGCTTCACTCCTTGTGCTCCTTCTGGTGAAGCGGCCAAGGATACTCGGGTTGTGCGTTTGAATTTCCTATAGTTCCGATGGGCCTAGAATTTCAGGGCTTGGCACCCACCGAAGGAGGGAAGGAAGCATGAAAAACCGCATACGACACCGTGCGCTCGCCGTTTTCGGCCTGGCTCTTGCCGGACTGCTTGCCCTGCCGATAGCCTCCGCCCAGGAGCCCGGCCCGAAACAAACGGTCGAACGGCACTTGGCTGCCCTTCAGGGCTATCTCTTCGAGGACGCTTTCGACTACGTCTCGAAAGGCTTTGCCGACGGCAAAACGAAGCGGGAATGGTCGGACTCGATCCGTAAGCTTTACTCTGACGCAAGCGTCAGGGTCATCAAGTTCACCCTCTATCCCGCAAAGGTCGAAGGGGATACGGCGATCGTCCCGAACATACTGAACGCCAGCGACATGTTTAACAAGGAAGGCAGCATCGAGTACGAGCTTTACCATCTCGTGAAAGAAGACGGCGCCTGGAAGGTGGACAAACAGAAGCTTCTCTTCGAGGACAGCCAAGTGAAAGAGTGGTTTCCGGACGTAAAGAATTAGGCCGGAAATAGGGAAATAGAAGGGCAATAGAGATCAGACTGGGATTTCATGCGGGTTCTACCCCGTTTCCACGGACGGTTTTAAAACGCCTGAAAACTTGAGGTCATGCCTGGCGACTCGCCGTCGCATACGAGGATTAGGAAATCGCTCGACGTAGTCAAACACATCGGCCTTGCCGGCATCCAGAGTCGGGTACTTTGTACGATGGGTTCGCTCGCGTTTGAGGATGCCAAAGAAGCCCTCGCAGGCCGCGTTGTCACCGCAATGCCCAACGGCGTTCATGGAGCACAGAAGCGTGTTCTGCTTGAGAAACCGCTGATAGTCGCCACTGCGAAACTAGCTGCCCCGATCCGAATGAAGAACCACAGACCAACCGCCCTGGCGCTGCCATATCGCCCTCTCGACCGCCCGAAGCACCCTCTGGCGGTCTTGCCGATGATGCATTGACCAACCAATCAGCAGCTTGCTGAACAGATCGATGACGACGCACAGATACAGTTTGCCTTCCCCGTTTTTGATTTCGATGATATCGGTGACCTACTTGGTCTCAGGCTCCAAGGCATTGAAATCACGGTCCAGCAGATTGCGCACGCCGGGCGGCGGCACACTCGCCGGGGGACGTTGGCCGCGCTTCTTCTTGCGCGGCCAACCCTGAAGACCATCGACGGCCATCAAGCAGGCAATCCGATTCTTGCTGGCTGTTTCTCCGGCATCTGTCAGGTCGTCATGCACACGCGGGGCGCCGATCGCCCCCGGCTGTCCTGGTGGATCTCACGAATGCGTGCCAGCAATCGCTCATCGTCCAGTTGCCGAGCGCTCGGCGAACGCTCCTGCCAAGCGTCGTAGCCGCTTCGCGCAAAAAATCCCGTTCCTTCTCCAGCCGGGCCAGTTCGCGCCTTAGACGAGCCACCTCCTCATCTCTGGGGCTGCCTGTGCCGCCAAAGGCACCCCCACCTCCGGCTTTGAATTCCCGCGCCCAGCGGCTCAGCAGATTCGCCCGGATGCCCAATTCCCGCGACTTGCGCGCAGCTGACCCCGGGCTGGCGGGCCTGCTCAACCGCTCCGCGCTTGAACTCCGAGTTGTACTTCCTTCGCTTCGACATACGCACTCCTCTTGCCCAGTATCGGGCTTCTTTGAAGTGTCCGTGATATCGGGGTAGAACCGGTATGTCCCAGAAAGGCTTCCCAAGCCACCAGGGCAGCGCGGAGACAGTCAGGCCGCCAGCGGCAGTACCGCCTTGGGTTCCCGCTGTATGACATTGAGCAGCACCAACGTCGGCCCTTTTGGCGTGCGGTCGCCCCGTTCCCAATGCCGCAGCGTCGCCAAGGAAAACCCAAGGCGCGCCGCAAACTGTGCTTGCGTGGGCCTCAGGTTTTGCCGTAGTGCCTTGATGTTTATCGGGCGCAGGGTGTGGACACGCGCCGCCACCGGCTCGCCTTTGGCGTGGGCGATGGCTTCTTGCAGCCCCTGCCGGATGCTTTCGAAAGTCTTACTCATGGCTTGCTCCTTTTAATCCAGGCCATCTGTAATAAGTCCACCAGC
>CAZZHF010000063.1:0-11636 GCA_964653545.1 uncultured Gammaproteobacteria bacterium
TCTTGCACACGCCGCAGCCGCCGCCGAAACAGCCCTGCGGAATGCCCTTGCGGCCGAGGCGGCTCATGCCGTGCAGCACGGACTGTCCGTCGGCGCAGGGAAAGCGTTCGCCGCTGTCGGCGATCAGGATGCTGTGCTGGGGCATGATCTCGGGCGGTCTGATTGGCAGGCTTGTCGCTTAAAATGGCCATTTTCGCAACAGGCAGGCGAGGCCATGGCTTACGACAAAATCATTGTACCGACCGACGGCGCGCGGATTACCGCCAAGGCCGACAACTCGCTGAGCGTGCCGGACCGGCCGATCATCCCGTTCATCGAAGGCGACGGCATTGGCATTGATGTCACGCCGCCCATGATCGAGGTGCTCGACGCGGCCGTCGCCAAGGCCTACGGCGGCAAGCGCTCGATCGCCTGGATGGAGATTTACGCCGGCGCCAAGGCGGCGGCGCTGTACGGCAACGACACCTACCTGCCGGCCGAAACACTCGCCGCCATGCGCGAGTTTCTGGTCGGCATCAAGGGCCCGCTGGAGACGCCGGTCGGCGGCGGCATCCGCTCGCTGAACGTGGCGCTGCGCCAGGAACTGGATCTGTACGTGTGCCTGCGCCCGGTGCGCTACTACACCGGCACGCCGAGCCCCATCAAGCGCCCGGAAGACACCGACATGGTGATCTTCCGCGAGAACTCCGAGGACATCTACGCCGGCATCGAGTGGGCGGCGAAAACCCCCGAGGCGCGCAAGGTCATCGACTTCCTGATCAAGGAAATGGGCGTCAAGAAGATCCGCTTCCCGGACAGCTCCGGCATCGGCATCAAGCCGGTGTCGGAGGAAGGCACGCAGCGCCTGGTGCGCAAGGCCATCCAGTACGCCATCGACAACGACCGCCCGTCGGTGACGCTGGTGCACAAGGGCAACATCATGAAGTTCACGGAAGGCGGCTTCCGGGACTGGGGTTACGCGCTGGCCAAGTCCGAGTTCGGCGCCGTGGAAATCGACGGCGGGCCATGGTGCAGCTTCAAAAACCCGCGCACCGGCAAGGAAATCGTGGTCAAGGACGCGATTGCGGATGCCTTCTTGCAGCAGATCCTGACCCGGCCACGCGACTACAGCGTGATCGCCACGCTGAACCTGAACGGCGATTACGTCTCCGACGCGCTGGCCGCGCAGGTCGGCGGCATCGGCATTGCGCCGGGCGCCAACATGTCCGACACGGTGGCGCTGTTCGAGGCCACGCACGGCACGGCGCCCAAGTACGCGGGCAAGAACATGTCGAACCCCGGTTCGATCATCCTGTCCGGCGAGATGATGCTGCGGCACCTGGGCTGGGCCGAGGCGGCCGACCTGATCGTCAAGGGCATCGGTGGCGCCATCCAGGCCAAGACCGTGACCTATGACTTCGAGCGCCTGATGGACGGCGCCACCAAACTGGGTAGCCGCGAGTTCGGGCAGGCCATCATCGCCAATATGTGAGTGGTTGGCCGGGAGCGGCGCGGCCAGACGCAGGGCGATAAAAAAGCGGGTGGACGAAACGCCCACCCGCTTTTGGTGCCGGATTCGCCGGTCGTGCGCGGACTTACAGATCCTTGCTGATGCTGAACACCGCGCGAGCGTCGCACCAGTCGGCGAACACGCCGCCGCCAAAGCACTCGCTGCTGCTCAGCTCGGTGTCCGTGTAGGCCAGCTTCAGGCCAACACCGGCCAATTCGGTGGAGGCGTACAACGACCAGTTGTTGTAGTCCGGCGTGCCGAACTTCACGTTGCGTTCGATATCCTGGTGGCCGAAGGTGCCGCCAATTTCGAACGAGCCGACCGGTGCGGACAGGCCCACCTCGGTGTAGAGGCCCTTGCCGGTCTCGTTGAAGAAGTTCGGGCTCCACATCACCATCAGGCTGGCGGTGGCCGGCCCGACCGGGTAGGTCAGCGTCGGGCCGACTTCCCAGTAGTCGTACTTCAGGCCGGAGCTGTCCGCCACGCCCGGGTAGTTGTAGTAAATGCCGCCGAACTGCCAGCCCAGATCACCCAGGGTTCCGGTCATTCCGCCGTACAGATCGATTTCTATCTCGGCCTCGTCTCCGTCTTCGAAGTCGACATTCGAGGCCCAGACACCTAGATAGGCGCCGCTGTCGTGCGCGTAATCAAAGCCGCCCTGGATGGCCGGTTTCTCATCGGTCTGGCTGAGGCCCCGGAAGACGTAGTCGCTGGTGAGCGAAATATTGCCGCTTATGTCGGCGATGGCGCCGGCTGAAGCGAGCAGGCCAGCTGTGGCCAATGACGTCAGGATGGACTTCTTCATGGTGTGTTGGCTCCCATTGCTATACACGATTGCTTGGTTCACGACGCCCCGTTCCCGTAGGACGCTAGGACTTGCTAAATGATGAAGCAATTGGCGTGCCAAACAAAATTCCGAATTATGTATTCCCGTAGAGGAGTCTCCAGGTAAAGAGTTTGAGCCATGTTGGGGCGCTGAGGGCATGATCTGACGATAATGCACCACGATGGTGCGATCCTGTTTGGCAAGAACCATGATTGACCAGACAATGCAGCCGGGGGAGTCGGGACCCTCACGCGACGCGGAATGATTCCCGCGGTGGCCAGTGGCATATACCAGCGAAAGGGGTTCAGCAAAATGATCAAGGAATTTCGTGACTTCATCATGCGCGGCAATGTGGTGGACATGGCCGTTGGCATCATCATCGGCGTGGCGTTTGGGGCCATCATCAAGTCGCTGGTTGAAGACATTCTGATGCCACCCATAGGCCTGTTGCTGGGGCAGGTGGATTTTTCCAACCTGTTCCTGCAACTGCACGACGGTGCGGTGGCCGGGCCTTACGCCTCGCTGGCCGCGGCCAAGGCGGCCGGTGCGGTCACCATCAATTACGGTTTGTTTCTGAACGCTCTGGTCAGCTTCGTGATCATCGGGTTCTCCGTGTTCATGCTGATTCGTACCCTGAACCGCCTGACGCCCGCCGAACCACCGGCAGCGGCGACCAGCAAAGACTGCCCGCACTGCATCACGGCTATTCCGCTGGCGGCCACCCGCTGCCCACACTGCACCTCCCAGCTGAGCTGAGCTGCCGCTGACACGTGATAAGGACCGCCCCGACACGTCCCCAGGGGTGGGCTTCCCTAGCCGTAACGCCACGCAGACAATCGGCAGGCGGATTCGGCCGCGGAACCCGAGGCAAGGCGGCGGCTATACTGGCCGCCCTTTCGCGCGGCCATGGGGTTCACCAGTACCTCAATCTATAAATTTCGCTATGTTCGACCCGCCCCGCAGCACCGCGTGCTTTGTCGCTCATCCTCGCAATAGCGACGGCTATTGCTGTGGTTCGCTTCGCGCACTCGGCGCGCGGATGCGTGTCTCGGCATGTACGCAAACTTATAGCTTGAGGTACTAGTGGCCGATACCCTGCACCGGTTTATGTTTGAAAATGGGTCGGCGCGCGGCGTTTTGGTGCAGCTCGAAGGCAGCTGGCAAGAAGTGCTGGCGCGCCATCACTACCCACCGCCGGTGCGTGATCTGCTCGGTCAGTTGCTGGCGGCGGCGGCGCTGCTCGGTAACAACCTGAAGGCGGCCGGTCAGGTGATTGTCGAGTTGCGTGGCGATGGTCCGCTGCGCCTGTTGGTCGCTGATAACCGGGCCGGACATGCCGTGCGCGCCCTGGCTCGCTGGAGCGAGCCCGTGCGGGGTGATGATTGGCATGAGTTGTTGGGCAGCGGCCGACTGGTGATTACGCTGGACCCGCGCGGCGATGGCCAGCGTTACCAGGGGATTGTGGCGCTGCTACCCGACGGTCTGACGGCGACCCTGGAGGATTATTTTTCCAGTTCCGAACAGTTGCCGGGCCGCATTGTGCTGGCAGCCGACGGCAGGCGTGCCGCGGGTCTGTTGCTGCAGCGCCTTCCTGGGCAGACCGATCCACACAACTGGGAGTATCTGGCCCTGCTGGCCGCCACCGCCCGTCCCAGTGAGTTGCTGGAGTTGCCACCCGAGCAGGTGATCGGGCGCTTGTTCGCCGACCAGGACCTACGTCTGCTGGCTACACAAGCGGTGGAGTTTGCGTGTTCGTGCTCCGTCGCCCGGGTGGAGTCGACATTGCGGGCACTCGGCCGCGCCGAGATCGAGTCCCTTCTGGAAGAGCGCGGGGCGATCGATGTTGATTGCGAGTTCTGCAACCAGCACTATCACTTTGACCGCGCTGGCGTGGATGGGCTGCTGGACACCATGGCTTCAGGCCTGATCCATTAAGGCCGGCCTGGAGGCGCTTCGGTAGCCTTATGGCGTGTGCGGTAACAGAGCCGCGCGCAGGTAATCGCCTGCAAGGGCGTAAATGCCTGGCGCGGTGCTCTCGCGCGGGCCGGCGACGTTAAGACAGGTAACTGCACAGGCCTGCAGCCAGAGGCCGACCTGTGCCGCTTGCCAGGGTCGGCGCAGGTCGACCACCAGGCAGGGTTTATCAGACTCGCCGGCAATCTGGACCGTCAGTAGCGTGCCACCGCTCAGGGCGTTCCGGGACAGTATCAGCGTGGCGTCGGCCCCGACCACGTTGCGCCGCGTGCGCTCGGTATAGTCCGCGGATTCGGTTTCTTGGAGGGGATAGCGAAGCGGTATCGGCCCGTCTTCAGCGCGTCGCCCTGCCGGACACCAGCCACCGCACGGCAGGCCCAGCTCCAGCGCCACATCCAGAGCTGCGCGATCGACGCCGCTCTGGCCGCCGGAGATCACCCGCAATCGATTACCGGGCGAGGCCACGGGCGGCCCATGCCAGCAGCAGCCAGGCCGCGATCCAGGCGCTGCCACCCAACGGCGTGATTGCGCCCAGCCAGCGCAGGCCGGTGATCGCCAGCAGGTACAAGCTTCCACTGAACAACGCCGTGCCGAGCAGCATCAGCCAGCCGCTCCAGCGCAGCGCGCCGCTGCCTGGCAGATGCAGCGCCAGCAGACCGACCGCCAGCAGGCCAAGCGCATGGTAAACGTGGTACTGGCTTGCGGTGTGGTAAACCGCCAGCAAATCCACCGGTAACCGACCGCGAAGCGCATGGGCGCCGAATGCGCCCAGGATGACGGCTAATGCAGCGCTGAGCGCGCCGGCCATAAGAAAGAATCGCGCGTTGGTCATCAGTTCAGTGCTCGTTGCAACCGTCGGCGCCATTCCCGAAGCTGCGGATGCTCGGCTCCCAGTAACTCGAACAGAGCCACACAGGCCTTGCGGGCACCATCGTCCAGATAGGCCCGTTCGCTGACAACGGATTCCAGAAAATGGCCAAGCGCCGCCGACGCATCCCCGTCGCGCAGGGCTTGCATCGCAGCGCGGTACTCGGCCTTTCCCCGGCCGGCCGGCAGCTGATCCGGGTCTGTCGTCAGGATATCGGCCAGTTCCCGTGCCGCGCTGGCGGCGGCAAAACTTTCAGCGTCTTCGCGAACACCGGCCGCCAGGGCCTGCGCTTGCCGCGGATCGTCCAGTACCACGGCCAGGGCCAGCAAACCGCGGGCCTCGCGCGAATCCGGCTCAGCGGCAAGAATCGCCTGCAGCAGTTCGCTGGCCTGCTGGCGCCGACCCTGGGCGAGGTGTCCGCGGGCTTCGGCAAGCTGGCGCCGTGCTGGAGTTGGGATACGGCTATCCAGCCACTGTTCGAGTGCGGCCTGTGGCATGGCGCCGCTGAATTCGTCGGCCACCTGGCCGTCGATGAACAGCTTGACTGCGGGGATACCGCGTACCTGGTACTGCTGCGCGAGCGCAGGCTGGGCATCTACGTCCACCGTCACCAGTTTCCAGCGGCCCTGCGCGGCGGCCGCCAGTTGCTCCAGAATAGGGCCCAGCATCTTGCATGGCGCACACCAGGTGGCCCAGAAGTCGACCAGCACCGGTTGCAGCGCCGAGGCGTCGAGCACGTCGTGTTGGAAATCCCTGACCTCGTTGTCCATCGCGGTGACCATGTGTTGAAGACGCGTGATTGTAGCCAAGGCCTGGCCAAGACACTGCCCGACTACCTTGCGCCTGGGCTGCGGGTGTTGTCGGTCGGCATCAATCCGTCGCTGCGGGCGGTGCGCGAGGGCTTTTATTTTCCCAATCCGCAGAACCGCTTCTGGCCGGCCCTGAACGCCAGCGGCTTGCTGGCCCAGCCGGTCACGCCCGGGCCGTTGGCGATGGCGCTGATACTGGCCCGCGACCGGATTGGCTTTACCGATCTTTGCAAGACCGCATCGTCGATGGCGCATCATCTGCGCGCCGCGGATTATCGCGCCGGCGCCACGCACCTCGCGCGAGTGGTTGCCGAGTGTCAGCCGCCGCTGCTGTGGTTTCACGGCGCCACGGCGTTCCGGGCGTTTTGCCGGCACGTGCTGGCGCCGCCAGGAATGGTAGTGCCAGGCCTGCAGGCTGAAACCTTCGCGGGTGCGCGTATCTTCGTCAGCCCAAATCCCAGCCCCGCCAATGCTCGCTATAGCCTGCCCACACTGATTGGCTATTACCGGCAGCTGGCAGCTTACCTCGCCGCCATTGAGCGACCGCCGGGGTAGCGTATTCTTGGTCGAAATGGACGACCCATATTGGAGTGCGCCGCGGTGTCGCAGGTTATCCCGTTTCGAAATCGTGACGTGCTGGATGGCGAACGCGTCAAGACGCGGCAGACCCGCCAGTGCGAGCGGGGCTACCACAACTGGCAAATCGTGGACCTTGGAGCACACGCCGCGCCGGGTCGTATGCCGATGCGTTGGCGTTGCGCGCACTGTGGCGTGGAGCGTGAGGGCGCTACGCCGGGAACGCCCCCGGCCGGTCGGTAAGTGACTGACTCGGACGGTGCGTCGCCACACCTGACGATGGTTGACGACAGACAACGTTTTTGCCGACCAAACGCTCGGTAATCGATGACACAAGCCCCCAAGCGCACTAGACTGCCTCCAGGCAACGCCGTCCGCCCTAGATCAAAGGAGAGCCGTAATGGACATGGCCACCCGTTCGTCGCTGATCGATTATGCCGCCCTGGTCCGGCCGGACCGGGTGCACGGCAGTCTGTACACGGATCCGGCTATCTTCGAGGAAGAACTTAATCGCATCTGGTATCGAGAATGGGTGTTCATAGGCCACGAAAGCGAAGTGCCGAACATCGGCGACTACCGTACCGGTCAGCTCGGCCAACAGCCGATCATCATCACCCGTGGCCATGACATGCAGGTGCGCGTGCTGCTGAACCGCTGCACCCACCGCGGCAACACCATCTGCCAGGCGCGCCGTGGTAACGCGCCGACCTTCACCTGTTCGTACCACGGCTGGACCTACAGCTGCGAGGGTGACCTCAAGGGCATGCTGTTCCGTGAAGACTTTCCGCCGGATTTCAAGCGCGAGGAGCACGGCCTGTTTCGCGTGCCGCGGGTGGAGCTGTACCGGGGCTTCGTGTTCGCCAGTATGAGTAAGACCGGCAAGAGCCTGAAGGAACACTTGGGTCCATCCGCCGCCAACATCGATCGATTCTGCGATCTTTCGCCGACCGGCGAAATCACCATGAATCACGGCGTTTACCAGATGCGTATCGAGTGCAACTGGAAGATGTGGATGGAAAACTCGGTCGACTCCTATCACGTCTACCAGACCCATGGCTCGAACGTGTATCTGGCCAATATGTTCGAGGCCAAGGAGGGACAGAAGCCGCCGCCGCCGGGCAAGGGTTACTTTGGCCTTATACACGCGCGTGACCTTGGCAATGGCCACTCCGACCTGGACATGCGCCCGCAGCGGCGCGTGACCGGCATGACTTATACCGGCGAATGGTCCAAGGAAATCCCCGAGTCGGCTCAGCGTGAGTATCTGGCGGGTCTTGAGCGCCTACATGGCAAGGAAAAAACGCAGCAGATACTCACTGAAGGACCAGCGCATACGGTTATTTTCCCCAACCTGTTCAACATGCTGCAGGAAATCCGCTGGTGCGTGCCGGTCAGCGTGAACGAGACGTACATCTACTACGCGCCATGCCTGTTCAAGGGTGCGCCGGACGAGATCAACACCGCCCGGTTGCGACGCGATGAGGGCGGCTATGGCCCGGCAGGTTTCCAGCTGGCCGACGACATCGAGGTCTGGGCGCGTAACTACCAGGGCCTGGCGGCACGCGCTCAGGAGTGGATCCTGATGAACCGTGGCCTACACCTGCCGGTGCAGCCGGACGAGGACGGCATTCCGTACCAGGGTGATCTGAGCGAGCTGACCATGCGTTCACAGTGGCGCCACTACCTTGAACTGATGAGCAGCCCCTGAGGAGGAGCGCGCAGATGCCTTTCGATCGTTATGCCGTGGAGCAATTCCTGTACCGCGAAGCACGCCTCGCCGACGAGCAGCGGCTGGATGAGTGGCTGACGCTGTGGGATGAGGACGCCTTGTACTGGGTGCCCTGCAATCAGGATGATGTCGATCCCGAGCGCCAGCTATCCATAATCTACGACGACCACTCACGCCTGAAACTGCGCGTGGCGCGCATCACAAAGACTGGCATGGCGTGGACGCAGGAACCGCGCTCGCGCTTGCGCCGGTTGGTCTCCAATATCGAGATCTACGACAATGCGGATGGTCTGATCCAGACCTTTTCGAACTTCCACCTGACCGAGTTGCGCGTTAACCGGCGCGACCCGGTGGAGTGGATCGGTCGCACCGAGCACCGCTTGCGGCCCGGCGGCAGCGATTTCAAGCTGGTGCTAAAGAAGGTCATGCTGATCAACAACGACCACGAGATGACGCAGCTGTCATGCATGGTGTAGATCGTTTCAAAGTCTGAGGATCGACAGCCCTGCCATGACCCGCTACTTAGCCTTGATAAAGGACGCAAAAACCCGCATCCGCGAGATCAGCGTGGACGAACTGCGGGGTATGAATCCGGCCCCGGCCTTGCTGGTCGACACCCGCGAGCCGGTCGAGTGGGCGGACGGCCGTATCGCCAGCGCCGTGCCGCTGCCACGGGGCATCCTCGAAGGCAAAATTGAACAATTGGCGCCCGACCTCGATCAGGTCATCGTGCTGTATTGCGCCGGTGGTGGGCGTTCGGCACTGGCAGCCGACAGTCTGATGCGCATGGGGTATCGCAACGTCGTCTCGCTGGCAGGCGGGTTTGGCGCCTGGCAAGAAGCCGGCTATCCCGTGCAGCGTTAAGGCCGCTGGCGTTCGCCAACGGCCTTAACCGGAATCCCGAACTGTCAGAAATCCTCGCCTTTGAAGTGACTCATGCCGAAGCCGAACATCGCCACCACCAGCCAGTAGACGAGCAGAAAGCTTTGCCAGTCTGGTGTCGGCGATTGCCACAGCACCACGGCGGTGCCCAGTACGAAATTGGCCAGACCCCAGATCAGGTTCACCCGCGCCGAGGAATTGGCCCCCAGCGGCGAACGAAACCGCTTGCCAGCGACGCCCGCTATGAAATGTGGCATGCCGTTACTGAAAAAAAAGCCGATGGCAAGATGCCAGATGGAAATACTCATGCGGGAGCCTCCTGTTTTAGAAATTACCGTTCTTTTGTCCTGGTGCGAAGCGGGAATCAAGCGCCAGCCGCCCTTGCCGGAGCGCAGCGCGGTGCCTATAATGCGCGCCGTAATTATTTCCGCCAAGTTGATTGTAAGTCGACTTGGCGTTGGCGCAATCGACGTGTGAACGCGATTTTGTCGGTGTGCCGTGCGGAGTTGTGCCATGTCTGAACAGACCGGCCGAAATTCCGCATGGGCGGACGCCGACGACCCTGAACAGGGCGGGCCACCCTGGCGCGTGCTGACTGCGACCGAAGCGCAGGCGCTGCGGATTGCTCAGCCGGCACTGTCGCCCTGGTGGGTGGTGCGTGTACAAGGTCTGGTGGGATTGTTGGTCGCGTTGGTCGCGGCGGCGATCATGGGCCGGATGGCGGTGTTGTGGTCGGCGCTGTATGGAGCGGCGGCCATTGTGTTGCCGGCGGCGGTGATGGCGCGTGGCCTCGGGCGACGGCTGCCACCAGGGCTGCCGACTTTGGGCGTGGCCCGCCTGATGGTGTGGGAGTCGATCAAGGTCGGCCTGACGGTGGCCATGTTGGCGTTTGCACCGCGCGTGATTACGCCGCTTAGCTGGCCGGCCTTGCTGCTCGCAGTAGTGGTCTGCCTTAATGTTTACTGGGTAGCGCTGCTGTGGCGCGGCCGCTGAAGATCGAATTAGGAAACGTCTACCGATGGCTGCCGAAGGTCACGCCCCCAACGCCAGTGAGTACATTGCTCACCATCTGCAGCATTTGCAGAACAAGCCTCAGGCGTCAATTGTCGATTTTTCCGTGTTCAACCTGGACTCGATTGCGTTTGCCGTGCTGCTGGGCGTACTCGCCAGCTGGCTGCTGTGGCATGTGGCACGCAAGGCAACCTCGGGTGTGCCCGGCCGCATGCAGTCCGCGGTCGAATGGTTGGTCGAGATGGTTGATGGCCAAGCCAAAAGCATCGTTCACAACGCCAAGAGCCGCAAACTGGTCGCGCCGCTTGCACTGACGGTCTTCATCTGGGTGTTCCTGATGAACGCCATGGATCTGCTGCCGGTCGACGCTCTGCCGGTGCTATGGCAGTGGGTCTTTGGCGCCGCCGGTCATGATCCAGCGCATGCCTATCTGCGTGTGGTACCGACCGCCGATCTGTCGGTCACCATGGGCTTGTCTTTCTCCGTGCTGATCCTGTGTCTTCTTTACAACCTGAAGATCAAGGGCGTAGGCGGCTGGACGCACGAGTTGCTGACGGCGCCCTTCGGCTCGGTCAAGTTGTCCGGCAACCCACTGACCTGGGTGGGTTTTGCCCTGCTCTCGTTCGCCAACGTGGGCATGCAGTTGATCGAGTTCGTCGCCAAGACCGTTTCGCACGGCATGCGGTTGTTCGGCAACATGTATGCGGGTGAGTTGATCTTCATGCTGGTGGCGCTGATGGGCGGCGCCTGGGCTTTGTCTGCGACCGGCATCGCGCTGTTTATGGGCCACGTAGTCGCCGGCACGGTGTGGGCCATCTTTCACATCCTGATCATTACGCTGCAAGCTTTCGTATTCATGATGCTCACACTGGTTTACGTGGGCCAGGCTCACGATAGCCACTAACCCAAGTTCAGTCACCAAAGACCATCCTCAAGGAGTTCGCATGGAAATAAACAGATATGTTGCCCTGGCCGCCGGCCTCATCATTGGCCTTGGAGCCTGTGGCGCCTGTATCGGTATTGGCATCATGGGTAGCAAATATCTTGAGGCAGCGGCGCGCCAGCCGGAGCTGATGGGTGAGTTGCAGACCAAGATGTTCTTGCTGGTCGGCCTGATCGACGCGGCGTTCATCATCGGCACCGGCATCGCTTTGTGGTTCGCTACGGCCAATCCGTTCCTGGCTCAGATCGCGAACCTGCCCCAGTAATCCGTAGCGGCCCGCGGCGTGCCGCACGCTATTGATTCGGCGCCGGCCGTGTCGGCGCTCCCTGCCACCTTCATCAAGGCAACAACGTGAGCATCAACGCCACCCTTATTGTCCAGATGATCGTGTTCCTGATTCTGGTCGGGTTCACGATGAAGTTCGTGTGGCCGCCTATCGTCAAGGCGCTGGACGATCGCGCGCAGAAGATCGCCGATGGGCTGTCGGCGGCTGACCCGTCTCGCCCACTGATACAGGCGACGTGTGAAG
>CAZZHF010000064.1:0-11561 GCA_964653545.1 uncultured Gammaproteobacteria bacterium
TCACCAGGTGGCGCAAATAGGCCTCACTGTCTGACGCGGCCACCGGCGAACGCGTGGTGCCTGGCTGGGGGTGATCAGGGGACAGCTCGTCGGACATCTGGGGGGTCTTCCAGGTGGTTGTTTCGTTACGGCGGCAGTTTACGTTGCCTTCTACCCGCCAGGCTGTGTGTCAAAGCCCATATCGGCAGCTTGCAACTTTGCCTTGACAGCGGAGGAGCCCAGTTCCTATAGTGGCCCTCGGGTGGGGATTTGTGGGTTCAACTGTCGGAATGTGGGGAATTTGCCCATAGCCCGAGGGAAACATGTTTCGCGGAATCACGGCGCTCAATCTTGACGCCAAGGGTCGGATGGCTATTCCGAGCCGTTACCGTGAGCGCCTACAAAGCGATGGCGTGACTCAGCTCATCCTCACGCTCGATCACCGCGGACACTGCCTGTTGCTGTATTCGCTGCCCGAATGGGAAGCGATCGAGCGCGAGCTGATCCGCGCCCCCAACCTACTGGAAGTGGTGGACCAACTCAAACACACCCTGATCGGGCACGCCACCGAGTGCGAGCCGGACACACAGGGCCGCATCCTACTGCCGGCGATGCTGCGCGAACTGGTCGGCATTGGCCGTCAGGTGATGCTGGTTGGACTCGGCAACAAATTCGAACTGTGGGACGAGCAGGCCTGGGATCAGCGGCGCCAGGGTTGGCTGCGCGCTGCCCAGGACGGCGCCGTGCAACTGCCGGAGCAGCTCAGCCGGCTGGCGTTTTGACAGACACAACAAGCGTCGGCGGGCACCGGCCGGTGATGCTGGATGAGGTAATGCAAGGCCTGACAATCCAAGCGAGCGGCTGCTACGTGGATGCCACCTTCGGCGGCGGCGGCCACGCGCGCGCGCTGCTGTCCGCGCTAGGACCGGGCGGGCGACTGTTGCTGATCGACAAAGATCCGGCGGCGGTGGCACGCGCCCTGAGCGAATTCTCCGGTGACCCACGTGTCAGCGTGCACCATGGCAGCTTTGCGCGGCTTGGCGAGTTCGTGGACGCGCTGGGCCTGCGCGGACAGATTGCAGGCGTGCTGTTCGACCTTGGCATGTCGTCCATCCAGCTTGACGACCCCAGTCGGGGCTTTAGCTTCAGCCGGCCGGGGCCGCTTGACATGCGGATGGACACCAGCAGCGGGCCGACCGCCTCGCAGTGGCTGCAGGACGCCAGCGAACTGGAGATCGCGCGGGTGCTGCGCGACTACGGCGAGGAGCGCTACGCGCGCCGCATCGCTCGGGCCGTGGTTGCCCGTCGCGGCGAAGCGCCGCTGGCTGATACCAACACACTGGTCGAGCTGGTGCGCGGCGCAACGCCGCGCCGCGAACAGCATAAACACTTTGCCACGCGCACCTTTCAGGCCCTGCGCATCGCCGTCAACCGGGAGCTGGAAGATCTGATCGCCGGGTTGGATCAGGCGCACGCGGTACTGGCACCGGACGGGCGGCTGGTGGTGTTGAGCTTTCATTCGCTGGAAGACCGCATCGTCAAACGTTTCATGCGCCTGCACGCCGGGCGCTTCGAGGGCGCCGAAGCCATCCCCACACTGGCCCTGGTGCGTGGTCCAAAGAAGGCCGGCCAGGCCGAACTTGCCAGCAACCCGCGTGCCCGCAGCGCCATCCTGCGCGTGGCGCAGCGGCGACCGAACACCCAGCCGGCACCGGCCCATGCTTGAGCGGACCGGATACCTGTTACTGATCGTGCTGGTGCTGGCCGCCGTCGGGTCATCCCTGGCGGTGGTGCAGTTGAAGCACCGCGAGCGCAACCTGATCGCGCAGCTGAGCCGTCTGCAACATGAGAGCGACCGTCTGGATGGCGAATGGAGCCGCCTGCTGCTGGAAGAGGCAACGCTGACCACCCACGCCCGGGTCGAGGGCAAGGCGCGCGACGAGCTGCACATGGTGTTGCCACACGCGCAGGAAATCGCCCAGGTGCACCGATGAGCACCTCATTCTCGCAGCCGCGCCACTACCTTGCGCTGGGCCTGTTGTTGCTGGTCAGCGGCGCACTGATGGCGCAGGCGGTTTACCTGCACATCCTGCACACCAAGTTCCTCACCGATCAGGGCGATGCCCGTTCGCTGCGCACGGTGCCGATGAGTGCCCACCGCGGAATGCTGCTGGATCGCAACGGGGAACCCCTCGCCATCAGCACCCCGGTCGATTCGATCTGGGTAGTGCCGGCAGATTTTCTGCCGGAACGCGCCCGCTGGGGGGAACTGGCGCGCGTGCTCGATGTCGATCTGGCGCGGATCAGCGCCAACGTCACCGCGCGGGCCGACAAGAAGTTTGTTTACCTGCGCCGCTCGGTACCGCCGGAGATGGCTGAGGCGGCCCTGGCGCTCAAGCTGTCGGGTGTCTACAGCCAGCGTGGCTACCGACGCTACTACCCGCTGGCCGAGGCCGCCGGTCAGGTAGTCGGCTTCACGGATATCGACGACCGCGGCCAGGAGGGCTTGGAGCTTGCCTACGACGAACACCTGCGTGGCACGCCCGGCAGCGAACGCATCATGCGCGATGCTCGCGGTCGACGGGTGGCGCTACTGGAGGTCATCGCCCCGCCACAGCCCGGCAAGGACCTGAAGCTCTCCATCGACAAACGCCTGCAATACCTTGCTTACCGCGAACTGAAAGCCGCCGTGGTACGCCACAAGGCCGCCTCCGGCATGGCCGTGATGCTGGATGTCGGCACCGGCGAGGTGTTGGCAATGGTCAATCAGCCGACCTTCAACCCCAACGACCACAATGACCGCAACCCCGACGGCCGACGTAACCGCGCGGTCACCGACCCATTCGAGCCGGGTTCCACCGTCAAACCGTTCACGGTGGCGGCGGCCTTGGCCCACCACAGCTTCGATCCCCACACCATCATCAACACCTCTCCCGGTTATTTTCGGGTCGCCAACCACACCGTGCGTGATGTGCATAACTACGGCTCGCTCGACATGGCCGGCGTGATCCGCAAATCAAGCAACGTCGGCGCAGCGCAGATCGGCCTGTCCATGACCCCGGCGCAAATGTGGGAGACCTTCTCGCACTTGGGCTTTGGTCAGCCGAGCAGCACTGGCTTTCCGGGCGAAGCCAATGGCCTGCTGCGCTCGGCGCAAAGCTGGCGGCGGGTGGAGCAGGTAACCATGGCCTTTGGCTATGGTGTATCGACCACCGCGCTGCAGCTCGGTCGCGCGTACGCCACGCTGGCAAGCGGCGGCCTGTTGCGACCGGTGAGCTTCCTGGCCCTGTCCGCGGCCGATGTACCTGCCGGTACGCGCGCCTTGCCAGCGGACATCGCAGCCCAGGTCAACGCCATGCTCGAGGGCGTGGTGGGCGCGGGCGGCACCGCCACCAAGGCGGCCGTGGCCGGATACCGTATCGCCGGCAAGACGGGCACTACCCATATTGCTAGCGGCGGCGGCTACGATCGCAGCCGCTACCTGGCGAGCTTTGCCGGATTTGCGCCGGTCAGCAACCCGCGTCTGGCGCTGCTGGTCAGCCTGCGCGATCCGCAAGGTGGTGCTTACTACGGCGGCGAGGTGGCGGCGCCGGTATTTCAGAGTGTGATGGCCGGCGCCCTGCGCCTGCTCGGCGTGGCGCCCGACGCAACGCCCGCCGCACCACTCATCCCGCCCGGACCGGCACCTGGCCTGCTCCAGGCGGCGGGGCGAAACTTGTGATGCCCGCTCGCAACGCGGAGCCTTTTTCCATTCCGCTCGCCGAGCTGCTGGCGGGCTGGTGCGAGCCCGGCCCGGCCGGGACCCTGCTGATTACCGGCTTGAGTAACGACAGCCGCGCGGTTCGTGCCGGCGATCTGTTCATGGCCGTGCCAGGTCAACGTACCTCGGGAGCCCG
Source organism: uncultured Gammaproteobacteria bacterium (assembly GCA_964653545.1). GTDB lineage: Bacteria > Pseudomonadota > Gammaproteobacteria > Immundisolibacterales > Immundisolibacteraceae > Immundisolibacter. The sequence continues at coordinate 3,876 of CAZZHF010000064.1, forward strand.
CTACCTCGACCAGGCGGTCACGGCCGGTGCCAGGGCGATCCTGGTGGACGCCTCCGAAACGCTCACGACCCATCCTCAGGTACCGGTGCTGAGCGTGTCTGATCTGGCCGGCCGGCAGGGGCCGATCGCGGCCCGATTTCATGGGCAGCCCTCGCAGGGGCTCACCTGTATCGGCATTACCGGCACCAATGGCAAGACCTCGTGCAGTCACTTCCTGGCCCAGGCCCTGCCCCGCTGCGGCATCCTCGGCACCGAGGGCAATGGTTTCCCCGGCCGCCTGGAAGCCGCCACCCACACCACACCCGACGCACTGGCGCTGCAAGCCTGGCTGGCCCGCCTGCGGGACGACGGCGCCCGTAATGTCGCCATGGAAGTGTCGTCACACGCTGTGCATCAGCAGCGTATTGCGGGAACGCATTTCGACACCGCGGTGTTCACCAACCTCGGCCACGATCATCTCGACTACCACCGCGACTTTGATGACTATGCGGCGGCCAAGGCCAGCCTGTTCGCCAGTCCCGGCCTGCGAGCGGCGGTGGTCAATGCCGACGATGACTACGTGGACCGCATCACGGCGGCCCTGGCGCCGGGTGTGCGCCTGTTGACCTATGGCATCCGCAAGGGGGACCTGCGCGGCAGCGCCGTGGCACGCCCTGGCGGCCTGATGGTCGAAATCGACAGCCCCCAGGGCCGGGCGCAGTTCGCCAGTGCCCTGCTGGGCGAGTTCAATCTGTACAACCTGCTGGCGGTGCTGGGCACGCTGCTGCTGGCCGATGTGCCATTCGCCGACGCCATCGACAAACTCAAGGCCCTCTCGCCGGTTGCCGGTCGCATGCAGACCTTGCGCCAGCCAGGCGCGCCGCTGGTGGTCATCGACTACGCCCACAACCCGCCGGCCTTGACGGCGGTGCTGCGGGCGCTGCGGGAGCATTTGCCCAGCGGCGGGCGCCTGTGGTGCGTATTCGGCTGCGGTGGTGAGCGCGACGCCGCCAAGCGACCGCTGATGGGGGAACTGGCCACGCGTCTGGCCGACCAGGTGGTGGTCACGGACGACAACCCACGGGGCGAGGCGCCGGCCGACATTGCCGCTGCGATCCTCGCCGGCATGCCCAGCCGTAACGGTGTCGAACTCATTCACGACCGCGCGGCCGCCATCCGACACGCTGTGCACGGCGCGGATCTGCGGGATGTGGTCGTGATCGCGGGCAAGGGCGCCGAACGTTACCAGGTCGTCGCCGGCCGACGCCTGCCGTTCAGCGATTTCGAGTGCGCCCAGGCGGCGCTCAAGGGCAGGCCGTGATGTCGCTGGCCCACGCCGCCGCCATTGTCGGGGCTGCCAACCGACCGGCCGGAGAGTTTTGCGGCGTCGCCACCGACAGCCGCAGCCTGCGCCCGGGCGAGCTGTTCGTGGCGCTCAACGGGCCGCGGTTCGACGGTCACGATTACCTTGCCGCCGCGGCCGCGGCCGGCGCCGCTGCGGCGCTGGTACAGCGCGCTGACCCAGCGTTGCCGTGCCTGGTGGTCGCAGACCCGCTCACGGCACTTGGCCGGCTCGCCGCCGCCTGGCGAGCACGATTCCAGATACCCGTGCTCGCCGTCACCGGCAGCACTGGCAAGACCAGCGTCAAGGAACTACTGGCGTCCGCGCTGGCCGGTATCGGGCCCGTGCTCGCCACCCACGGCAACCGCAACAATCACATCGGCCTGCCGCTGACCCTGCTTGAGTTGCGAGACGCCCACCGCGCGGCGGTGGTCGAGATGGGCATGAGTCAGATCGCCGAAATCGCCCACCTGACGCGGCTGGCGCAACCGGGCGTCGGCGTCATCACCAACGCCGGCCAGGCGCACCTTGCCGGCCTCGGCAGCGTGGCGGCGGTGGCGCGCGCCAAGGGCGAACTCATCGAGTACCTGCCGGCGTCCGGCATCGCGGTGCTGAACGCCGACGATGCCTACCTGCCGCTGTGGCGGCAGCTCGCGGGCTCGCGGCAAGTCGTGAGCTTCGGTCTCGCCCAGCCGGCCCAGATCAGCGCCGCCTATACCCTGGCGGCCGACGGTACGCAGATCGAACTGCACACCCCGCAGGGCACCCAGAACACGCACCTTCGCCTGCTTGGCCGGCACAACGTGCACAATGCCCTGGCCGCGACCGCGGCCGCACTGGCCATCGGCCGGCCGCTGGCTGAAATTGCCGCGGGACTTGCCAGCGTGGCGCCGCTGCCGGGGCGCATGTCCCCGGTGCCAGCCAGCGCTGGCGCGCGGCTGATCGACGACAGCTACAACGCCAATCCGCTGTCGGTACAAGCGGCAATCGACGTCCTCGCCGAGCTACCTGGCGAGCGGATACTGGTGCTCGGCGACATGGGCGAACTCGGCGACCAGGCGCTGGCGCTGCACGCCGCGTGTGGCGCCGCGGCCCGCGCGGCCGGCATTGATCGTCTGTTGACGCTGGGGCCGTTGTCGGTGGCAGCCGCGACGGCGTTCGGCTCCGATGCACGCCCATGCCGCGAACTGGCGCAGTTGCTTGACGCCCTGACCAGCTTGCTGCGACCTGGCGTCACGGCGCTCATCAAGGGCTCGCGCAGTGCCGGCATGGAGCGGGTGGTACAGGCCTTCGCCGTCACGCCGCCGGGTGCGCTGCACTGATGCTGTATCACCTGTTTGACTGGCTGGCAGCCGAAGTGAGTGGCTTTAATGCGTTTCGCTACATCACCCTGCGCACGGTACTGGCGGCGCTGACAGCGCTGGGTATCTCGCTGGCCGCCGGTGGCCCGGTGATCCGCTACCTGACAGCGCTGCGCCTGGGCCAGCACGTGCGCCTCGACGGCCCACAATCGCATCAGGTAAAGGCCGGCACACCTACCATGGGCGGCGCGCTGATTCTGCTGGCGATCGTTGTCACCACGCTGCTGTGGGCCGACCTTCGCAGCTTCAAGGTATGGCTGGTACTGGCGGTCACACTGGCCACCGGCCTGATCGGCTGGCTGGACGACTACCTGAAAGTCACGCACCGCAACTCCAAGGGTCTGAAGTCCCGCCACAAATTCCTGGGCCAGGTACTGGTTGGCGCGGTAGCGGCCTTCGCCATATTCGTGGTTGCCAAACTACCGGCTGAAACCACCTATATCGTGCCCTTCATCAAGGACCTCACGCTTCACATCGGCTGGCTATTCGTGCCGTTCAGCCTGTTGGTCATCGTCGGCTCGAGCAATGCCGTGAACCTGACCGACGGCCTGGATGGGCTGGCGATCATGCCCACGGTGATGGTCGGGGGTGGGCTTGGCATCTTCGCTTACGTGGCCGGGCATCAGGTGATGGCGCGCTACCTGGGGCTGCCGTATGTGCCCGGAGCGGGGGAACTTGCCATCGTGTGCGGCGCCATCGTCGGGGCCGGTCTCGGTTTTCTGTGGTTCAACACCTACCCGGCGCAGGTGTTCATGGGCGACGTCGGCGCACTGGCACTTGGCGCTATCCTCGGCACGGTGGCGGTGCTGATACGCCAGGAGTTGGTGCTGTTCATCATGGGCGGCGTGTTCGTGATGGAAACGGTGTCGGTGATGCTGCAGGTGGCGTCGTTCAAGCTGACCGGCAAGCGCGTGTTCGCCATGGCGCCGCTGCACCACCACTTCGAACTCAAGGGCTGGCCGGAGCCACGGGTCATCGTGCGCTTCTGGATCATCACCTTCATCCTGGTGCTGGTCGGTCTTGCCAGCTTGAAGATCCGTTGACGACATGGGCGCCGTGGCACAGCAACTGACAACACGCATGCTGGTGGTGGGCGCCGGTGCCAGTGGGCTGTCCTGCGTACGCCATCTGCAGGCGCAGGGCTGCGAGGTGGTCGTGCTCGACACCCGCAGCGCGCCGCCGGGGCTGGACCAGCTGCACGCCCTGTTACCCGCGGAGCGGATATTTCTGGGCAACTGGCCCGACGCGGCTTTTGTCGGCGTGGACCAGATCGTGGTCAGCCCGGGTCTGAGCCTCGATGAACCGGCCCTGCGTGCCGCCGCCGCGCGCGGTGTACCCCTGCTCGGCGATATCGAGCTGTTCGCCCGTGCCGGCGCACATCCCGTGCTCGCGATCACCGGTTCGAACGGTAAGTCCACGGTCACCACGCTGGTCGGGGCCCTGCTGGAGGGTGCCGGCCGCGCGGTCGCGGTCGGCGGCAACCTGGGCACTCCGGCGCTCGACCTGCTGGCCAGGCCATCTCCTGACGCCTATGTCCTGGAGCTGTCCTCGTTTCAGCTGGAGCGCACTCACAGCCTGCGCCCCGCCGGGGCCTGCGTCTTGAATCTGAGCGCCGATCACCTGGACCGCCACGGCAGCTTTGCTGCCTACAGTGCTGCCAAGGCATCCGTGCTTACCGGTGCGGCAGTGGCCGTGCTCAACCGCGATGATCCGGCAGTGGCAGCGATGGCGGACTCGCTAGCGGCCAACCAGCCAGTGATCTGGTTTGGCTTGGGCACCCCGCACGGCGAGGCCGATTTCGGGCTGCTTGAGGTCGCCGGAACGTCCTGGCTGGCACGTGGCGTGACCCCGCTGCTGCCTGTTGCCGCGCTGCGCCTGCCGGGCCGGCACAATATTGCCAATGCACTGGCGGCACTGGCGCTGGTCGACGCGCTAGGGGTGCCCGTAGCGAACGTCCTCGAAGCACTGGCGGCCTTCGCCGGCTTGCCTCACCGCACCCAATGGCTGGGCGATCACGCAGGACTTGCCTGGTACAACGACTCGAAAGGCACCAACGTCGGGGCGACCCTGGCGGCCATAGCAGGCCTGGCGCCACAACGACCCAGCCAACGACTCGTGCTCATCCTCGGCGGTCAGGGCAAGGGTCAGGATTTTGCACCGCTGCGCGCGGCCCTGGCCCGCCATGGACGGGCAGCGGTGCTGATCGGCGAAGCCGCAGAAAGCCTGGACCATGCCCTGGCCGGCGTGGTGCCTACCCGGCACGCGACCGACATGCGCGCGGCCGTCGCCACGGCGGCAGCGTTGGCGCTGCCTGGCGATGGCGTGCTGCTTTCGCCGGCCTGCGCCAGCTTTGACATGTTCGCGGGCTACGCCGACCGTGGCGAGGCTTTTGCGGGCGCATTACGGGCATTCTCGCGCGGTGTCCACGATGCCTAGGCTTGCCGAGGCAATCCGCGGTCCCGCGCCGACGGCGGCTGGCCTGCGCGGCCCGGCGGAATGGGACCTTGGCCTTCTGGGGGTGGCGGCGCTGCTCAGCTTGGTGGGGCTGGTCGCCGTGTATTCGGCCTCGATTACCATCGCCGCGCAGAACCTGGGCAACAGCGAGTACTACCTGCAGCGGCAGGCGACCTACCTGGGCGTCGGCGTGTTTATCGGCTATCTGGTCAGTCAGACCCGGCTCATCCTGTGGCATCGCTCGGCTGGGGCCATGGTCCTTGCAGCCACCTTCCTGTTGTTGCTGATTCTGGTGCCTGGGGTAGGCATCGAGGTCAATGGTGCTTCACGCTGGCTGGGCGTCGGCGGCGTCCGGGTGCAGCCGTCTGAATTCGCCAAACTGGCCTTCCTGATGTTTACCGCCGCCCGCCTTTCGGAAGCCGACACGCCGGAACTGTTGCGCGAGCGCATGGGCGTGATCCTGGTCGGTCTTGGCATCGTCGGCGTGTTACTGCTGGCCGAGCCCGATTTTGGCAGTTTCGTGGTGCTGGCCGCCGCTACCGGTGGTCTGTTGTTCCTGTACGGGGTGGGCTGGCATTACATCATCGCGGCGTTAGCCACCGGGGCGACGGCCATTGCCGCGCTTGCGGTGGCCGCACCCTACCGGATGGCGCGACTGACCAACTTCCTGGACCCCTGGCAGGATCCTTTCGGCGCCGGCTTTCAGCTCACCCAGGCACTGATCGCCTTCGGGCGCGGCGGCTGGTCCGGAGTAGGGCTGGGCAATAGCGTGCAGAAGCTGTTCTACCTGCCGGAAGCGCATACCGACTTCCTGCTCGCCGTGGTCGCCGAAGAACTGGGCCTGTTGGCGGTGCTCGGCATCATCGGCCTGTTCAGCTTTCTGGTGGTGCGGGCATTTGCCATCGGCCGCAGTGCGGCCGCCAACGGCGACGGGTTTGCCGCGCTCATGGCCTACGGCATCGGCCTCATGCTGGGCTTTCAGGCCTTCGTGAACCTCGGTGTCAACATGGGCGTGCTGCCCACCAAGGGCCTGACACTGCCGTTGATGAGCTACGGCGGCACCAGCCTGGTGATGAGCTGCCTGCAGATCGCGCTGTTGCTGCGTATCGACCACGAACAGCGTGCCCGGCGGGGCGTCAGCGGCGCCCCCGGCATGACCGGCCCAGCCCGGCGAGGCCGGTCATGAAGGTACTCATCATGGCCGGTGGCACCGGGGGGCACGTGATGCCAGCCTTGGCGGTGGCCGAGGAACTCCGCGCGCAGGGTCACGGCGTGAGCTGGCTCGGCACCGCCGCCGGCCTTGAGGCGCGCGCCGTGCCGACCGCGGGTTTCGAGCTGTTCACCCTGCCGGTGGCCGGACTGCGCAATCAGGGCTTCGGGCGCTACCTCGCGGCGCCGTTCACCCTGTTGCGAGCGCTTGGCCAAGCCATCCGTTTGTTGCGTCGGCTACGACCGGATGTCGTGCTGGGACTTGGGGGCTATGCCGCTGGCCCCGGTGGTTTGGCGGCCTTTTTGTTGCGCCAGCCATTGCTCATTCACGAACAGAACGCCCGCCCGGGATTGACCAATCGCCTGCTGGCACGCTTTGCACAGCGTGTACTAGCGGGCTTTCCAGGACTGCGCTTGGGTGGTCGGCCGGCCGAGTTCAGCGGCAATCCGGTGCGCAGCACCCTGTTTTCCCTGCCGACGCCCAGGCAGCGTCCCGGCAACCCACCACACCTGCTGGTGCTGGGCGGCAGCCAGGGCGCACACGCCATCAATCAGGCAGTGCCGGCGGCACTCGCGCTGTTGGCACAGGCTGGCCTGCCCCTGCCGCAGGTGCGACACCAGGCGGGTGAACGCCATACGCTGCAGGTGATCGCGGACTATGCCGCGCGCGGCATCCCGGCCAGGGTCGACGGGTTTATCGATGACATGCCGGCTGCCTACGGCGCGGCGGACATCGCCATCTGCCGCGCCGGTGCGCTGACCATAGCGGAACTATGCGCGGTCGGCCTGGGCGCTTTGTTGGTCCCGTACCCGCACGCGGCCGACGACCACCAGACGGCCAATGCCCAGTATCTGGTTGACGCCGGCGCCGCGATCCTGATTGCTCAGCGCGACTTGAACCCGCAACGCTTGGCGGAACTGCTTGAACCGCTGCTGGCCGACCTAAGGCCGCGCCTAGACATGGCGCGGGCGGCGCGCCGCCTGGCACAACCGGAGGCTGCGCGGCGAGTTGCGAGCGCCTGCCTGGAGCTCGCCCATGCGTGACCGGGTCAAGCACATTCACCTGGTCGGCATCGGCGGCATCGGGATGAGCGGCATCGCCGAGGTCTTGCTGAACCAGGGCTACCAGGTGTCCGGCTCCGACCTTGGCAGGGGCCCGGCAACCGAGCGCCTGCGCAGCCTCGGTGCGCGGGTTCTGCACGGTCACGCCGCCGCCAATATCGCCGGTGCCGAGGTGGTCGTGGTGTCCAGTGCCGTGCCGCCCGACAACCTGGAAGTGACCGCCGCCCGCGAGCACGGCGTGCCGGTGGTGTCGCGCGCCACCATGCTGGCCGAGTTGAT
>CAZZHF010000065.1:0-11525 GCA_964653545.1 uncultured Gammaproteobacteria bacterium
ACCATGCGGCCATCCGGAAGATAGGCCAGGCCGACAATGCCGTGATTCATTCCTGCTGATCTTTCCTTGTCTAGGTAGTAGTCCAGCGGCGTGTCCGCCAGCTCGTTCAGATCCTGGTCATATTCCACCAGACTTGCCGATACCAGGCCGTTTGCCCGAAGGGTCAGTCGCGGTACGAATGCGTGGCCGCGTACATCGGCAATGAAATTACGCGAAACGTGACCCCTGGCCGAGCCGACCACAACACGCCTGACCTGCTTTTCAACCGTATCGTACTGATACAGAACGTGATCCCAGTAGCCAAGGGCATAGATATAACGCCCAACGCCACTGACGGCGACCAGCCCTTCGGGGCTCGTCAATAAATGTTCCCAGGTGCGCGTCTTCGGGTGTATTCGCCACAGGTGTCCGCCCCAGCGCGGCAAGGCGCTGCCGTCCTCCCGTTCTCCGTCTTCGTCGGTGGAGGCGAAATACAGCCAGCCGTCGCCGCCGGGGACGATCTTCGAGTGAATCTTGATCTGCCCCTCGCCCTCGCGCAGCAGCCCCGCGGCTTGTAGCCGGTCGACCACGCCGCCATGATCGTGCCAGGCGTCGGCCACCGGATCGTACTCGAACAGATGCGCGCTCATCCCGGCGGACTGAGCCGAAATTCCTACCCAGATGTGCCCGGTCGAGTCACGCCCGGTGGCGCCCCAGATGCTGGTGCCATCTTCTATCCTGGGCAGTGACAGCTCCCGCACCCCAGGCGCGGCGAAAGGCGCATTGGGCGGGTCCGCGAACCGGCTACCGGTCTGGTCTGCGTAGTGGCTGTCGGCTGGTGGGGCCGCGTTAACCCGTCCACAGCCCAGAACCAACATTACGGTGACGATTGCGGGGGCGAACAGGAACCCTGCGGTCCGCCGGGCGGTACCCATTACCTCCGCCAGTGGGGACTCGGCCAGACTTTTGAAGCGCCTGGGGCGGTCGTTCACCGTAGCCGGATTGCCATACGCCTGCTTACCCGACGTGCGCCGGGCGGCGTGGGGACCCATCATCCTGTGATGACCTGCAATCAGCCGGGGGTTCCGGGACAACACCGTCACAGCGCGAAGCGTTCAAATCGCTGACGGTTGATTTTTCCCCGTATGCCATCAAGCCGCTGACCGGTATCTGCCAGCTGGGCCAGACGCTCGTCCGGGTGCGGATGGGTTTTGAACAGCATGCTCACGCTACGGTCTTCACCCGACAGGTGTGCCAGATCCTGCAGCACCGCCGCTAACCCAAACGGGTCGTACCCGGCGCGCGCCGCCAACACCATGGCCAGCCGGTCTGCCTCGTACTCGGCATTCTTGTCCAGCGCGCGGGAAAAAATTTCGGCGCCGGTCCCGATCAGCCGTTTTATCTGCTCGTTTTCTACCATCTGCCCGGAAAGCACTTTTCCTCCCTGATCCAGCAGGCGGCTTTGCTCCAAAATCTTCAAATGATGTTTTTGGACCACATGGGCAATCTCATGCGCCAGGACGCCCGCCAGTTCGCTTTCGCCGCGCAACTGACGGTACAAGCCCTGGGTAATGAAGACGTAGCCACCTGGAGCCGCAAAGGCATTGATGTCCGGCGATTCGATAACGCCAAAATGCCAGGCAAGGTCAGGGCGCTCGCTCTGCAGCGCGACCCAAACGCCCACGCGATTCACATATTTCTGTAAGGACGCGTTCTTGACCAGCGGTGCCGCACCCAAAAGATTGCCGGCGGCCCGCCTGCCGACCGCCAGTTCCTCTTGTAGCGAAATGCCGCCCAATACCCGCTGGATCTGTGTCACCGCGCCCGGCGCCGAGTCGGGCAATCCCTCGACAGTATCCGGCTGTCGGATTTTCTCCCACAGATCCTCGAACAGACCGGCACCACTGGCGGCGCCGGTCAGCCCCAAAAAAAACAGCGACGCTGTCGCCAGATCCCTGCCGGAACGCCAAGCCGCCGTTTTGTCACGTGCAATGCGCATTGGCCTCAATCCTGGCGTCGGGCCGCAAGCCCGCCCTCTCGGGCGAATTTCTTCGCCTGCGTATGGCTCACGGCATAGGTGTCGAGTTTCCCAAGCTCGGCCTCGGCGTAACGGGCCAGTCGCATGTCCTTTTCGCTCAGGCCGCGAATGCCGGTGGTTGAAACCACCTGCCCGGTCCCCGCCCGGCCGGTGGCCAGCGCCGCCAACTCGCCCATGTCGACGGCAGCCCTGCGCGCCCGCGCGCGGCGAATACTGAGCATGTGTACCCAGCCATCGAGCTCGCCGCTGGTCACTTCATACCAACCGCCGCGCTTGTGTCGTATCTCGACCGCGTCGCCACGCGGCAGAACCCCAAGTACCGGTGCATCGCGAAACGGCGCTTCCCGAAGCTCGGTCGCCTTTCGAGTCGTGCCCGGCTCCGCACCCAAGGCCGGCGCGCTCAGGATTGACAACCCGATGGCACACGCGACCAGGGCCTGTCCTGTCCTGTTCATGAAACACCCTCCCCGGACCGATCCATTTTCTCTTGCCAGGCGCGTAGCGCGTCGGCGAACAGAACCCGCCAGCCACCGGCCGCCGCGGGGCCACCCAGTACCTCGCCCTCGTGCGCGTACCAGTCTACCGTTTGCGTGTCCCCGTCCGCTGACACTTCCACGGATGCGACGATCCGCTCGATCTCGGCCCGCACCCGCGCGCGCGCCACCTCGTCCGAGGCTGGAATTACCCAGGAAATCGCCAGAGTATGTTCGAACAGTGACCAAAGCCCCTTCTGGCGACCATCGATAACATCCACGCTGGCGTGTCCCGTGCCGAGCCTGACAAGCTGGCCGCGCCAGTGCCTCACAATGCGCCCTGGCGCCACGGGGCCGGTGCTCGGGGCGCGAATCAGCAGTACAAAGGCATCAAGTGCCCCGGCTTGCCCCAGCGATTCGCGCACGGCGCTGGTTTCCAGGATCTTGCGTGTCGCGACACCGTACAGGCGAGCAACCGCATAGTAAGCAAGCACGATGGTGAACGGCCCAGTCAGATTGATATAGGTGTGGCCGAGATTGACGCTGGCGTAACTGCTGGCCAGCAAGGTGACCTCGAAGGTTCCGACCACCCGGTCCAGTTGGTGGCCTTCCGGATTGCGAAAGATCGACAAAGCGATGATCCAGACGATTATCCCCGCCAGCAAGGGATAGACGACGCGCCCTTCCGGGAAGCGCAGGTAATCGTCGTGCAACAGATTGTCGATTGCCGTGGCAAGAATTTCCACGCCCGGATGCAGGCTGCTCATCGGGGTCGGCTTGATATCGAACAGGCTGGGGGCCGTTGACCCGATCAGCACGATCTTGTCGGTAAATTCGTCGGGTGGACGTGTGCGCTCGCGGCTGAGCAAATCGTTGAAAACGTCCGCGAAGCTCACCGTCGTATAAGAAAAGGGCGGACCGCGCCAATTGATCAGGATGCTCGGCGTATCCGGTTCGTTCAGACCAAGGTCGCGGATGAGCCGGGCCGGCAGGGACGGCATCCGCCAGCCGTGATCATTACGGAAAATCAGATACCGGCGGGCAACGCCGTCGCCGTCCGGGTAGATGTTATGCAGGCCCAGCCGCCCGCCGCGCAATATGGACGGGAAGTGCGGGACCACGACGGCAACCGTGGCGCCCTCGCGGGCCTGCCCGGGAATGGGCGCAACGCCGGGTATTCTGGCCAGTTCAAGCTCGCTCAGGGAATCGCTGGAAGGATCCAGGCGGAGCAGCGGGAAATAGGCGTTTTCGAAGGCCGCGACGGCAGCGTCGAAATAGTCGTCGCTGTCGGGGTTAAAGACGTCCGGATCACTGAACAGAATGTCGAATACCACGGCCCGGGGTTGCTGGGTTTCAATGCGTTCCAGAAACTCGCCGAGTATCTGGCGCGGCCATGGCCAGCGCCCGTACTCCGGCGCCAGGGCGGCCAGGCTCGCTTCGTCGATGTCCACGATGACGATGTCCGGGTCCGCTTCCGGCGCCAGAACCCGATAACGCATCATGACGTCGAACGCCCCGTGCTGCATCCTGGTCGATATCTGCAGATACGCCGCGTCGAAGGCGATCAGCCCTGAGAAGAAAACCGCCAGATACAGGTAAAACGCGTTTCGCCAGCGCCGCGCCACAAACACCAGCAGCGGTGAAATGGCTCTAACAAGAAAATTGTAGAAGACGACGACCGGGTTCATGCGGCCAGCCGAACCCCCCGGCCGGCGCCGGATACAAGCGTCTTTCTCGTTTGACTCTCACCGCCCGGAATGGCCCGATCCGCCCGGTCCCCGGACACGGTAAACCGACCCCGCTGCCGACCCCTGATCAATAGCCTTTGGTAAAAATGGTGCCGGGACATCTGGGGCATGGCGGGATATGCCGGGTGCTCTTCAGATGCAAGGTCTGGCCGCAACCCTGGCAGGTCAGGGTGCCGGCGGACGCCATCTCACCGGTCTTGTAGGTAAGCGTCTGTTTGGTTTTCTCGCCGAGAGCACCCAACGCATTACCACTTAACTCCAGCGCTGCCGCAAGCGAGGAAAGCGCACCGGCCCCTACGCGAGCCGGGTGAAGCCGGTCCCTGGCTTCACTGCCCAGTCGCTGAGCGTCGGCTATGAGCTGGTCCAGGTCGCGACCGAGGTATTGGCTCAATTTCCCGCCTTGTTCCGAGCTGAATTCGCCGAGCGCGACCAGGTATTCGTGGGCCTTTTCGAGGGCGATCGACATCGACTCACGTCCCCGCTCCTTTCCGGCCAGGTAAAGCTCGCTGAATTTACCCGCCAACAGGTCGTACTGGCGCGCCAAGCGGTCTTTTTCCTGATCGTCGGTTTCCATGGCAATCCCTTTATGAACTCGGCGGGAGAAGCAATACCTGACAACTGGCAGGCCCATGAGAAAGCGGGTGGAAATCCTTGGCCTACGAGGCCATCGGGAATCGTTACCCACACACCGGACAGACCTGCCCCGGCGGCTGTTCCCGGAAACTGCTGCGCCGATGAGCGCCGGGCAATTGCCTTACCGTATCCTTGATACGTGGTCGTCTCGTCCTGCATTCTGACACGCACCGGATTCCCGCGGCGAGCGCCAAGCCCGCCGATCGACCCGCCGCGCCTGTGCCATACCACCATGTGAATCCGACCAGAAAGAGCCAATTCCCCGCTAGCGTTTCTGCATTCCCAATCAAGCGAACCCACCCCACCGATATGGAGAACACAATGTACAACCCGCATGGCGAACGCCTGATCTACCACTGCGGCCACCAGACATTCAGCGGTTACTTGAGCGTGGACCGGGCTGCCGGCAGCGAACGGCGCCCCGGCATCCTGGTAGTTCACGAGGCATTCGGCGTTACCGAGCAGACCCAGCGTTGTACCGACCGGTTGGCGGCCTTGGGCTACGTAGCACTGGCGGTCGACATGTACGGTAACGGCAATGTCGCCACCAGCGTCGACCAGGCCATGGGCTGGATGCAGCCATTGCTCGACGATATGCCGGAAATTGTCCGCCGTTTCGACGCCGCCAAGGCACAGCTGCAGGCACATCCCAAAGTCGACCCCGGCCGTATCGGTGCGATCGGCTATTGCTTTGGCGGCAGCGTCGTCCTGTACATGGCTCGTATCGGCCAGGCGCTCGGAGCCGTTGTGAGTTTTCATGGCGGCCTGGGGCCCAGCACCCCGCCCGCGCCGGTACCGATCGAAGCGAAGGTTCTCGTGTGCACCGGAGAGGCAGATCCGTTTGTCCCTCGCGACGACCTGGTGGCGTTTGAAACCGCACTGCATGCCGCCGGGGCGGATTTCGAGATCGCGTCCTATCCTGGGGCGATGCACAGCTTCACCAATCCGGAAGCCACCGCCCTCGGGGAGAAATACGGTATGCCCTTGGCTTACGATCAGGCCGCGGATACGGATTCCTGGCAACGCATGCAGCGTCTGTTCGAGAGCGCCTTTGCCGATGCCTGAAAGAGCGTAACGCACGGATCGCCGGGCCACCTGGCAACGCGGTCCGTCCTGGAAGCACCAACAGCTACCGTGTGTGTCCGGTCACCTGAAGATAGTGCCAACGCGCCCCCTCCGATAGGCCCGCCCTGTAGCCAGGGTGGACCAGCGCAGCCGCAAACAGCCGTCGCACCTTCGGGGGGGCATTGGCAGGGAAACGCAGAGGTATTTATCGTTTCCGGAGAATTGACGCGCTGATTCTCTGGGCAGTTTAGGTGCTGCCCGCAACCCATTACCGAGGGGGCACGTCGCCCTTGGTCGGCGTCCACTCCCTCGCCAGCCGCCGTGCCTCGGCGATCTGCTGCTGCGTCATCATCTCGGCCAGGCTGTCGCGAACGTCGATCGCCATGTGCCGGAGGCCCATATCCGATGGAGACGGCGGAAAGCGAGTAATGGCCAGATCGATCCACTTATGCGCTTGTACATAATCCTCCGGCACGCCCTTGCCTTCGGCATAGCTGAAGCCAAGACGCAGCTGAGCCGAGGCATTCCCCTGTTCGGCTGCTCGTCGATACCATTTGACCGCCTCGTGGTAGTCCTGCCGAACGCCGTGCGCTTCCAGGGCCGACGAGCCAAGGGGGTGCTGTGCCTCGGAGAGGCTTCGGTCACCGGCCAGGATGTACCACTTGACCGCCTCGGCGTAGTCCTGCGGCACACCCTGGCCATTGGTGTAGACATTCCCTATGCGGATCGGCAACCGAGCTTCTGCCTGCGCAGCAGACAAGCCATACCACTTGGCAGCCTGCGCATGGTCCTTGGGCACGCCCTGGCCATTTTCGTACATCAAGCCGAGCGTGAACTGGGCCATGGCATTGCCCTCGTCCGCCAATGTTTTCATCTTGCGCGCCGCAATAGCGTAGTTGCCACGGTCATAAGCGGCAAACGCGTCATCGAAAGCGTCAGCAACAGCCAACAACGGCACCGCGACCAGCGCAAGCATGCCCGCCACTAGCACTGGCGTCAGCCCAATCTTGGTTTGCATGCGTGTCCCCGCGTCCGGTTTGCGCTTCCGTGGCCACTCGTCCCGGGCAATCTTGCGGGCAGTTTAAACAGAGCAGGCGGCCGACAACATCTCCGATCCCGGCTGGCCGGAATAACCGATGCGACCCCCGTCCCGCTGGGGATAGGCGACCCGCGCGGCACGCAAGCGGCACATCGGACTTGAGCCCAAGGTATATAGCGGTCTCATAATGCAAAAAGGCCAGTCTTTTGGACTGGCCTTTTTGCATCTCTGTTCGATTGGTAGCGGGGGCAGGATTTGAACCTACGACCTTCGGGTTATGAGCCCGACGAGCTACCGGACTGCTCCACCCCGCACCGGAAGAGCCGAGGATATTACAGTCCTATCCCCTTTTTCGCAAGGCCAAGCGCGCTAAAACACCGCCCGGCACAAGGCCAGCAGCGGCGCCGGGAGCACGCCCAAGCCCAGCAACAGGGCACCGTTAACGCCCATGAAAATCCGCGCATCGAGCGCCGGGGCGAGTGCCACGGCAGGCTCCTCCGGCGCGTCGAAATACATGACCTTGATGACACGAAGGTAATAGAAAGCGCCAATCACGGAGAACATCACCGCCAGCAATGCCAGCCACAGTAGATCCTGCTGCATCACCACGCGGATGACGCCCAGCTTGGCGTAAAAACCGACGGCCGGCGGTACTCCCGCCAGGGAGAACAGCACCACCAGCATGACCAGCGCCAGCCACGGCGAGCGTCGGTTCAAACCGCGAAAGTCCTCGATACGCTCCGCCTCGAAACCGGCGCGGCTGAGCAGCATGATCATGCCGAAGGCCGCCAGACCGGTCAGGGCGTAGGTAATCATGTAAAACAGCGCCGCCGCCATGCCTTCGGCGCCACCGGCCAGTACACCCATCAGGAAAAAGCCCATATGCGATACGGTGGAGTACGCCAGCATGCGCTTGAGGTTGACCTGCGCTATGGCAACCAGATTGCCTATCGCCAGCGACACGACCACCAGTACCACCAGCATCGTCTGCCACTGCTGTAGCAACGGTGCGGCCACGCCCACCAGCAGTTTGAGCACCAGCACGAACGCGGCAAGCTTGCTGATGGTAGTAAGAAACGCCGTCACCGCCGTGGGCGCGCCGTGATAAACATCGGGCAGCCACATGTGAAACGGCGCCACACCCAGCTTGAAGCCAACGCCGACCAGCAGCATGGCCAGCGCAAGACCCAGCAAGGCGGAAAAATCCCCGCTGCGCGCGTGCTCACCCACCAGTTGACCCACTGTCACCAGATCCAGCGAAGCGGTGACGCCGTATAGCAGCGACATGCCGTACAACAGCAAGCCCGAGGCCAAGGCACCGAGAAAAAAATACTTGATGGCTGCCTCGCTCGCCTCGCTGCTGTCGCGGTGCAGGGCGACCAATGCATAAGACGACAGGGACAGCACTTCCAGACCCAGGTACAGGACCAGCAGACTGCCGGCGCTGGCCATGATCAGCATGCCCAGCAGCGCAAACAGGGACAGCAGCAGGTACTCGCCGGTAAGCAAGCCGCGCTCGCGCAGGTAATCACGCCCGTACAGAAACACGCCGAACATGATCAGCAGCGCCATCGCCTTCACCACCAGCGCCACTGCATCCACCGTGTAGTGGCCGCTGAGGGCACTGGTGGGTCCGTGGTAGGTATTGACCAGCACCACCAGAGTGCCCAGCACCGAAAGCTGTGAAGCCACGTAAGTGTTGCTGCGCTGCCGCCCGGGCCAGAACAGGTCGATCAGCAGTACCACGCATGCCGCCAGCAGCAGGAAAATCTCCGGTAACGCCGGGGCAAGTTCAGGAACGGGAAATGCCATGTCGGATGCGTACCTTTGATGCGTTTCAGAGCGCGAGCTTGCCGCGCTGCAGATGGACCAGCAGGTTGTCCACCGAGCCGTGCATCACGTCCAGCAAGGGATTGGGCCATACGCCCAGTGCCAACACCACCAGCGCCAGCAGCGCCAGCACCACGAACTCCTCGACACCCGCATCCTTCAGCGCGGCCACCTTGGGGTTTGCCACCGCGCCGAAGATGACCCGCTTGTACATCCAAAGATTGTAGGCAGCGCCCAGCACCAGACTGCTGGCCGCCAGAAATGCAATCCAGAAGCCGTTTTCGAACGCCGCCAGGATGACCATGAATTCGCCGACGAAGCCCGACGTGCCCGGCAGCCCGGAGTTGGCCATTACAAACAACATCATGAAGGCCGCGAATATCGGCATGGTGTGGACCACGCCGCCGTAGTCGGCAATCTGTCGGCTGTGCACACGGTCGTACATGACGCCCACGCACAAGAACATGGCAGCCGAGATGAAGCCATGCGACACCATCTGCACCAGTCCACCCTCTATGCCCTGGGCGCTGAACAGGAATATGCCGAGTGTGACGAAGCCCATGTGAGAGATAGACGAATAGGCAATCAGCTTCTTCATGTCCTGCTGCACCAGCGCGACGGCGCCGATGTAGACGATGGCGATCAGCGACAGCGCGATCATCAGCCCGGAAAACGCCACGCTGGCGTCGGGCGTGATCGGCAGCGACAGACGCAAGAAGCCGTAGCCGCCCATCTTGAGCATGATCGCCGCCAGTATTACCGACCCTCCGGTAGGTGCCTCGACGTGCGCGTCGGGTAGCCAGGTATGTACCGGCCACATGGGAATCTTGACCGCGAACGCGGCGAGGAAGGCCAGGAACAGCAGCTTCTGCGTGGGCAGGTCGAGCACGACACGGTGGAAATCGAGCAGGCTGAAGCTGCCGGTTTTCAGGTGCAGGTAAATCACGGCCAGCAGCAGCAGCACCGAACCGAGGAAGGTGTACAGGAAAAACTTGATGGTGGCGTAGACCCGGTTCGGACCACCCCAGACCCCGATGATGATGAACATCGGAATCAGCATCGCTTCCCAGAACACGTAGAACAGCACCGCGTCGACCGACGCGAACAGGCCGATCATCAGCGCTTCCATGGCCAGGAAGGCGCCCAGATACTGACTGAGCTGGCGCTCCACCGACACCCGCGCCATCGCCACCACCAGCACGGTGATGAAGCTGGTGAGCAGGATGAACGGCAACGCGATGCCGTCTATTCCCAGATGGTAGTAAATCCCAAACGACTCTACCCAGGCCACCCGCTCGACAAACTGCAAACCACCGTTGGCCGTGTCGAAACCTATATACAGCAACAGGGTAATGACGCCCTCGATCAACGCCACCAGCAGCGCCAGATGGCGCGCCAGGGCCGGGCGCGAGTCGCCGGCCAAGGTCCATAGCAGCACCGCGCCGAGCAGTGGCGTCCACACGGCGAGACTCAACAGCGGCAGGGTTTCGCTCATGGTGCGCTCAGAAACTCACATACCAGATCATGCCCAGCAGTGCTGCCAGGCCGATGATCATGGCAAAGGCGTAGTGGTACAGGTAGCCGGTCTGGATATGCCGAAGCGCCCCGGCCAAGCGGCCGATGGTCCGCGCCGTACCGTTGACCGCCAGACCGTCGATCAGCGCGGCATCGCCGACGCGCCACAGCAGGTTGCCGATACCACGCAGGCCGCCGGCGAACACCGTCTGGTTGAAGTCGTCAAAGTAGTATTTGCGCTCGAATATGTGATGGATCAGCGAGAAGCGGCGGCGCACCAGCGTCGGCCATTCGGGACGAAGCAGATAGAACACCACCGCCGTGCCCGCGCCAGCCAGCATCAACCAGAACGGCAGCGCGGTAAACCCATGCAGGGCAAACGCGGCCGCGCCGTGGAAGTGCTCCCCGAACTGAGCCAGCGTGGTGTGCTGCGGCAGGATGTGGATGGCCTTGCCGAAATAATCGCCAAACAGCATCGGACCGATCAGCGGCGCGCCAATCAACACCGATGGGATCGCCAGCAACAGCAGCGGGCCGGTCACGACCAGCGGTGATTCGTGCAGGTGTTCAGCGGCATGGTGGTCGACCCGCGAGCGGCCATGAAAGACCAGGAACAGCAAGCGAAAGCTGTAAAGCGCCGTCACGAACACGCCGCCCAATACCGCGAAATGTGCGAATCCGGCAGCCGGCAGCGTGGACGCTGCCACTGCCTCAATGATGGCGTCCTTGGAATAAAACCCGGCAAAGCCCGGAAAACCAACCAGCGCCAGCGTACCGATCCACGCTGTCAATGCCGTGATCGGCATGCGCTTCCACAGGCCACCCATTTTTCGCATGTCCTGCTCGTGGTGCAGGCCGATGATCACCGAGCCGGCCGCCAGAAACAGCAGCGCCTTGAAGAACGCGTGCGTACTCAAGTGAAAAATCGCCGCCGAGTACGCGGACACCCCCAGGGCAACGGTCATATACCCGAGCTGCGACAGCGTCGAATAGGCCACCACGCGCTTGATGTCGGTCTGCACCAGGCCGAGCAGGCCCATGAAGAACGCCGTCACCGCGCCGATGAACAGCACGAAATTGAGCGCCGCCTCGGACAGCTCGAAAAGCGGCGACATACGCGCCACCAGGAAGATTCCCGCCGTGACCATGGTCGCGGCATGGATCAGCGCCGAGATCGGCGTCGGGCCTTCCATCGAATCCGGCAG